>JAHJDU010000096.1 GCA_018812385.1 Pseudomonadota bacterium | reverse complement strand
CAATCCAGGTTAATTTATAATACTGGCTTTACTGCATGTGGTGTTATTTTATTGTATGAATTGCTAAAATAAAAACAGGTAATTTCAATGCATGGTTGATGTGAAAACATCAACCATGCCGTCTCTTTAAGAAACGGTTCCCCTTTCTTTTGAATAATTTTCATACTCTTTTGTATCAATTATCTTTTTCAGCGTCTGAACAACTTTCCAGGTCTCCAGATAAGTATTATAAAGAGGTGCCGGTGCAATCCTGATAATATTCGGAGGTCTGAAGTCAGGAATAATTCCGTTGTCTAATAATGCTTTGCCGATTCTTATTGCTTCTGTTTCATGTTCAATTGCAATATGACCGCTTCTTTTTTCCGGATCAAGTGGTGTTCCTATTTTAAAATGATAAGGCGCTTTTGACAGATAAACATCAATAAGATATGCAAGATAGGATGTAATTTTTTTTGATTTTTCTCTGATCTTATCCATTCCAGCGTCAAGGATTATATCAAGCGCACTTTCAACAGGGGCGGCACTTAACAGGCCCTGAGTTGAAATCTGCCATCCGCCGGCATTTCGGGCATGTTCGAATTCAATATTCATATCAAATTGTTTGGTTTTCTCGCAACCATACCATCCGGATAGCAATGGTTTTTTATCAAAGTGAGTTTTATTGATATACAAAAAAGCCGTGCTTCCAGGCCCGCCATTCATGTATTTGTAACTGCAAAAGACGGCAAAATCAAGGTTCCACTCAGAAAATCGATGTGGAATAACACCGGCGGAATGACAACAGTCAAATCCGATTAGAATTCCTTTTTTATGCGCTTCCTGGATAAGATATTTCATGTCAAGCAACTGACCGCTTCTGAAAAGAACGGATGGCAGAAATATCAGTGCAACCTCATTTGTCATGGATTCAACTATTTTATGTTCATCAAGGTAGCGCCCATTTTCACTTTTTATTAAGATGAGTTCTTTTTCAGGATCAAGTCCTTTTATCAAAATCTGCCCTTTGAGGGCATAAATATCGGATGGAAAATTTAATTCATCTGCCAGGATTTTTGTGCGCCTGCCCTGGGGGGTGTAAAAGGTACTTATCATGGAATGGATGTTTACAGTGGTTGAACCGGTCAGGATAACTTCATTTTCATCTGCTCCAACGATTCTGGCACATTTTTTCCCGATTTCTTCAGGAAGATAGAACCAGGGTTTGTCTCCAGACATCCATCCTTTAATGGCATATTCTTTCCATTCTTTTATTACCCTGTTAATACTTTTTTCTGCCTCTTTTGGTTGCAGACCCAGGGAATTTCCGTCCATATAGATTGTATTTTCCGGCAGATAAAATTTATTCCTGAACTCACTTAAAATATCTTTACGATCCAGTTGTTCTGAAAAGTCTTTGTTTGATTCAAATTCGTAACTCATTGATTTATTATCCTTTTAACCCGAACTGATAACCACGGTCTTCAATTGGAACGAACGCCTCTTCAATCTTAAGGATGGTACCATTTAAAAAAGCAAGATCCGGCATTGAAAATCTCCTGAACAATTTTAAAAAATTAGTTAGTTAAAATGGTTTAACCGCATCTATTGACGTATTGTGCGCTCAATTTAAAATAAGAAGATAGTTATTGTCAAGAAAAGCATATAAAAGTTTCAAGATAAATAATCAGTGCATGATTTTTTTGATTAACTCATAGTATTGCTTGACAAATTAATATCTCCTGAATATATACAAACGACATAAGTAATGTAAGTGTTTAACAAAGCGGTACAAGGTGGGTTGAATAGACAGATAAAATAAATATATCTGTACTTAATCCAAATTTTTAACATAAATTTTTATTTTAGTTAAAGGGGGAGTGTAGTATGAAGAATCTAATCAGAGTGTTTATTGCTATTTGTTTTTTATTGAGTATTATGGCTGTTCCAGCAGTTGCGGGTAACGCAGTCACATTGCAGAAAGGTGAGCCGGTTCATTTGGCCTATTGGTTTGTAACATCCGGACCCAACACATCTCTTGGAATGGACTCATTACGTGGTGCTGAGATTGCGATTGAAGATTTTGGCGGAAAACTTAAAGGCCATCCAATTAAACTTAGTGGTCAGGATTCAATGTGCGGTCCTGAAGGCGGCCAGGCTGCTGCATCAAAAATTGCATCAGACCCGTCTGTTATTGCGGCCATTGGTTCAAGTTGCTCCAGCGCTGCAAAAGCTGGTGTGCCAATTCTTTGGAAAATGGGTATCCCAAATGTTTCTCCATCAAACACAGCTCCTTTATTAACCGACCCTGCCAGTGGACCAGACTTCGATGGTTACCTGAGGACCTGTCATAATGACAACATCCAGGGTGCTATCGCTGCTGAGTTTGCTTATAGTCAGCTGGGTCTCAAAAAAGTTGCCACCATTCATGACGGCAGCGTTTATGCTGAATCGCTTCAGCAGGTATTTTCTGATACCTTCAGAAAGCTTGGCGGAACTGTTACTTCTCAGGAAGCTGTTTCTCCTGGTGATACAGATATGAGACCGGTTCTGACTAAAATTGCAAGCGGTGGCCCACAATTTTTATATTACCCCATGTTCATTGCTGAATCAGGACATGTTACCCGTCAGTCTAAAGAAGTTTCAGGACTGGAAAATATCGCACTCATGAGTGCTGATGGTTCTTTTTCTCCTGATTTTTTGAAAGCTGCCGGTAAAGCTGCTGACGGTATGTATCATTCAAGTCCTGATTTCTCAGCGCTTGGTGACAGCTATACAAAGTTCCTTGCAAAACATAAAGCAAAATATGGTATGGATCCGGAAGCTCCTTTCCATGCCCATACATATGATGCAGTCATGCTGATTCTTAATGCCATTGATAAAGTTGCCGTTGTTTCAGGCGATACTCTTACAATAGACAGAATGGCTTTGAACAAAGCAATGCATGAAACCAAGGGTCAGAAAGGCCTTACCGGTGATCTTACCTGCGATGAAAACGGTGACTGTGCGAATCCTAAAATTGCGATCTACAAGACAAGTATGGACGATATTAAAGCCGGCAAAATGTCACCTATACCTTTTTGGAAAAAATACTAATTAAATAAATGCAACACCCGATAGTATAACACTATCGGGTGTTGTCCCCTTTTTTGAGATAAAAAATAAATGAAAATATATTTTAGGGTTTTTTAAATGGTTTAACTATTTTACTCAGCTCTGATACAAGCTATTTTTTATCGTGGTATGGAGGAAGAATGTTTCAAAAATGGAAAGATAGGGTGACTGTCACTGACATCGTTATGTGGATGATCGGTGGCACAATGCTGTTATTATGCTTATGGGGATCAGTCTCCACAATCAGGGCCGGTCTTTACACCAGAAGTCACTGGATAGACTTTTGTATTTTCGGACTGGCTCAAGGTAGTATCTATGCACTGATAGCGACCGGTTACACCATGGTATACGGTGTTTTAAAGATGATTAACTTTGCCCATGGCGAAGTTTTCATGAGTGGTCCGTTTACCGGTTACTTTGTTGCAATGGCATTGTGGCGGAGTGATTTTTTAGATACCCATCCTGTTCTCGGGATAATTGTGATTTTTGGTGTTGCTATGTTTGTTTCCACAATGATTGCATATTTCCTTGAAAAGATTGCTTATCGGCCGTTAAGGAGTGCCCCCAGATTAATTCCTTTGATTACAGCAATCGGGGCATCTTTTTTTCTACAATACCTTTTCAGAGGATTATACGGATCAGGCATCAACGCGTATCCGGATATCGAGATCCTTGAAGGGTTCTGGATGATCTTCGGTATAAGGGTTTTAAAAATTCAAGTTATTGTAATTATTGCTGCTGTCTTGCTAATGCTGGTCCTGTATAACTTTATTATGCTGACAAAGGTTGGGAAAGCCATTAGAGCCGTATCAGAAGATAAAGAAGCTGCTGCATTAATGGGAATCAATGTTGATGCGATGATCTCGACTACCTTTGTCATCGGCGGTATGGCAGCTGGTGCAGCCGGTGTTTTATACGCGCTTATGTTTAAGCAGGTACATTTCTTTATGGGGTTTATCCCAGGGATAAAAGCCTTTACCGCGGCAGTACTTGGCGGTATCGGAAATATCCCGGGTGCTATGCTTGGGGGTGTCTTTTTAGGTTTGATTGAATCAGTGGCTCCAGCCTTGTTCCTTGATGGCCTCGGAATAATTGCTCCGTACCAGTTAAAAGATGCAATTGCTTTTTCCATGTTGGTAATGGTTCTGATTTTCAGGCCTACAGGTATTCTGGGTGAACGTTTATCGGCAAAGAAGGCCTGAAATTAATAAACTATATTAGGGTGAGGGTATGACAAAAGCTCAATCTTTATGGAATCATGGTGTTAAAATAGGAGCCATTGGCGGGGTCAGTGTTCTTATTATAGCCCTTGTCGGAATGATTGAATCATTCGGTAAACGAGATATTATTTCTGGTATTTTACCAATGGGTATAGCCATGGCATTAATAATCTGTACATTAGTGGCATATATTGCGGCTAACAAAACACCTATTGCTGAAAAATCAATTAAATTTGCCAATGCAGTCATCTCTGGTTTTGTGGCCAGTGGGTTTCTTGCATTGCTTGTTGCTATCGGTCGTTCATTTAACATAAGAGATATGTTTGTTGGCGCGTCCCCAGCGCTTTACAAAGCTTTAACCGCAGGAATTGCCGGTGCAGGGGGCATTTTTTTGATTCTGGCGGTCGGACTTATTTGCGGGATATTTGCAGGAATTCTTATAATTTTAAATGACCTTCCCAGAAAATTAATTATTAATGCACTTGCAACTATTTTTGTTTTAGGATTGTTACAGGAGCTTATAATTCCCATATTTAAATCCTGGGATTTTGGGATTACAAATTACCTGGGAAAGCTATTTTATACACAGAACGGGCTGACAATTATTGGTGCAGTACTGGCTGCCGTAATTTATTGCATAATCTCTCTTTTATGGAAGGCGAACCAGGATACGATTAAAACCACCTATACGGATTTGCCGAAAGGGACGCGAAAAAAGGTTAAAACATTCGGTTTTTTCGTACTGGCTGTTTTTTTAATCGTTCTGCCGCAGTTCCTGGGATTATTTTTAAGTGAAGTTCTCACCATTGTGGGGCTTTACATTCTGCTTGGGCTTGGATTGAATATTGTTGTCGGTTATGCAGGCCTCCTGGATCTCGGATATGTTGCTTTTTTTGCAATCGGATCTTATGTAGTGGCAATCCTTACATCACCGGAAATTTTTTCATTTGGGTTCAATTTCTGGCAGGCGCTTCCCATTGCAGTTATTCTGGGCATCACTGCCGGTGTCATGCTGGGTATTCCGGTTCTTAAGATGCGGGGGGATTATCTGGCCATTGCCACCCTGGGGTTTGGTGAAATTATCCGTATTCTTGTCCTTTCTGACTTCTTGAAACCCTGGCTGGGCGGCGCACAGGGTATCGGGGCCATCCCCAATCCGAACTTTATGGGATTTCAAATGGTCAAACCCCAGCATATTTATTACCTGATTTTAGCAGGTTGTATGCTTGTGGTATTTATTTCTATCAGACTTAAAAATTCCAGACTTGGAAGAGCCTGGATGGCCATGCGTGAAGATGAAGATGTGGCCCAGGCAATGGGGATCAATCTTGTTGCAACCAAATTATTTGCTTTTGCCACAGGTGCAGGGTTTTCAGCATTAAGCGGAGCCATTTTTGCAAGCAAGATCGGATCTGTTTATCCACACAGTTTCAATCTTTTCATCTCGATAAATGTTGTATGCCTTATTATTATCGGCGGTATTGGAAGTCTGCCAGGTGTTGTTGTCGGCGCAGCCGTTCTTATGGGTCTGCCTGAGCTTTTAAGGGAATTTGCCGAATATCGCATGTTTGTTTACGGTGCAGCCCTGGTAGCAATGATGCTTCTTCGACCGGAAGGTCTCTGGCCGGAAGCAAGGCAT
>JAHJDU010000095.1 GCA_018812385.1 Pseudomonadota bacterium | reverse complement strand
TACCCCTTTCGTCAAGGCTCAAGTTTCCTTTTAGGAAAGCTTCATCAGAATGAAGAAGGGCCATGGCCATGGAGACAAACCCTTTGGTTTCCCAGATTTGTTTATACTCTCTGAATCTATCCTGCCACTTGAAAAACAGATCTTCTTTTTTATCAAGGCTGACAATCTTATCCGATGAAAAACCAAACACGGATGTACACAGGGCTGCATTGATATAGCCCTTATTATCAGGGTTATTTACGGCCCATAATATATCATGCAGATCAATAGCCTGGCTTGCGTCAAAAACAGATCCTGTTTTTGAAAGATATGAAGGAATATTAAGATCAGACAAGGCTTTTTGTATCTGTTCTGCCTGCTTGTTTGTCCGGACAAGCACGGCAATATCTTCAGGGCTGATCTTTTGAGGATTCATGCCATTTTTGCCCTTGTCAATCAAAACCTTGTCCGATTGCAGTAAACTCAGGATATCTATCGCTACAGCTTTTGGAATAATCCCGGCTGCAGTGTCTTTGCTGATAAAACCCTGATAGTCAATGGCCTGGCCGTCTCTTTTTATAAAACAAAACTGTAATGGCGGAACAAACTCTTCATTGTCTTTCAGAAAATTCTTTGCTGTTTTTGGAGTTTTGACCTTTAAAAACTCAATGGGTTCGTAGAGAAAGGGATTAATACTGCCTGAAAAAACCTCATTAATCCCTTTAACAAGCAAAGGTGCTGACCTATAATTTTTTTCAAGGGTAAATTTTTGATCACTTTCTTTTGATGCTTTTAAATAAGCAAAGATATCTCCCCCCCTGAAGGCATAAATAGCCTGTTTGGGATCTCCAATCATAAAAAACGGGGTGCCTTGTAAGGAAAAAAACTTTGAAAAAATATCATATTGCCGTGGGTCTGTATCCTGGAACTCATCAATCAGGCAGGCTTTATAGGTTTGTCTGACAGCCTTTTGAAGATTGTGCGCATCCTCTGTTTCAAGGGCTGCTGCGAGGTCGTTGACAAGATCGTCAAAAAAACATATGCCCAGGGCTTTTTTCATTTTATCCAGCTCTTTATTGAAAAAAGCTAAAAATTCAATTTTCAGACTGATAAGATTATTTTCAAACACTTTATAAAAACAAAGCATTTGCTCGCATAAATCAAAAAATTCATGTTCAGGCCGTGTCTGCCCTGGTTTTGTTTTTAGTTCCAATCTTGTTTGAGTAAATTTATAAAGGCTATCCCCGTCTTCTGTCATTTTAAAAAACGTATCCACACCTTGCTGGTCTATTTTCAGACAAGAGGCTTCAAGCCAGGCAGGAACATTTTTTTTCGAATAACTTTTTTTATCAATACCTTTGTGGTTCTGGATCAACTCGATGATCTCCCCTGCCCTTGTTAAAAGGATATCATGGAGTTTCTTTAAGGTTTCTCTGTATGCGCCAAAGATATTTTCAAAACTTGCAGATATGGGTTTGCAAACAAGGTCTGCCCTTGAAACAAACGGGCCAAAGGATGCAGCAAAGCTTTCCGGTGTTATCTGCCGCTGGTTTAAATATGATAAAAACAGGGTATCCAGATTGTTAACATGACCCATGAAAAAATCATAGCTGACCTGTCTTAAAAATAGCGATCGGTCCGGCATAAGCTCAATATCAAAAAAGGAATGGCTTTCAAATGCATTTTCTTTTAATATCTTGAGACAAAAAGAGTGGATGGTCATGATGGACGTCTGGTCAAAACTATTTAATGCGTGCTGCAGTCTCTGACAGACCAGGGGCAATTTTTCATGGCAGCTTAAAAACCTTACCAGATCATCTTCATCAAGGTGTGGGGACAAATTTTTAAATCTGTCCCCGGCAATGCCTGCAAGCGTATTAAAAAGGCGTGACCGGATTCTCAGCTTGAGTTCTGCTGCTGCAGCTTCTGTAAACGTTACCACCAGAATGGATTCCACAGGATACCCCATGGCCGCAAGACGACAATAAAGAGTGGTAATGGTATATGTTTTCCCCGTCCCTGCACTGGCTTCAATCAGAGTTGTTTTTTCAAGATCTATTATAAAAGGGTCCAGAGGCTTCATCATGTTATTTTCAGATTTTCCAGCAAGGGTTTATACACGGTTAAGGAATTTTGGACAAAACCCGAGGCAAGCAATGCATCAACACTTTCAAAAGGGTCGTTATTCTCAACACAAAGAGATACATATCTATTTTCCTTTTCCCCTGTTTGATAATACCCGCCATACCAGCTGGTCTTTGATTTATTCATGGCTTTAAAGATCAAATCTCTCTCATGCTCTACTGGGTCCAGTTCTGATGGGTCCAGTTCTGATAGGCCTGGCTCAAATTTTTCCTTTAGCAGGGCCTGTGCAAATAACCAGGATGTTTCGCAGAAAAAATAAAAAGGACGGGCTTTCCCTTTTTTATAAATTTGAATCAACTCCTTGAAATATTTAAGAGCAACCGATTCCAAAGCAGGAAATGAACAGGTTACAACGGGCTTTTTCCCTTTTGGGTCCCGCCCTATAAGAATGGTTTCCTTAGGATAATCAGGAGGGGCACTAATATTGAAAAACAGATGTCTGATCCAGCCGGAAAGCAATCTTGCACTATTGAGCTTTCCAAAACTTAAGGAATACATCCCATCCTCTCTTATGTCCGTGAAATTTGCTGAAACTAACAAGCCGTCTATATTTATTTCCAAGGCAATGGGGGGCAATTGTTTTTTAGATACAATGGTTCTGGCAGCGTCAATTACAGGGCTGGCAATGCTCACCATTTTTTCATATTCAAATCTGCCTTTCTCTCCAAAGGGAAGACTTCCCATGGCCTTGATAATTGGATAAAATTGAGTTTCCCTGGAAGACCTTGTTTTTTGTTCAACCAGAAAACTGCCAAGGGTATATTGATCCAGCCCTGATATGGAGAAGATTTCCCTGTCATGGGTCTGGTCTTCCACATCCGGCACTTTTATGTTTAATCCTTCTTTCATGTAACCTTGAACAGGATTTTTGAAAAAACGAATCAGTTCATCAAGCATAATGCCTGGCAGCTTTTCTTTTGATTCTTTTTCTGCCGATCCAGGGACAAATATACGCTTTTGGGTCCTGCCCTCTTCCGATCTAATTAGCGAAAGAGCCCTTGCAATATGACAATTATCCTTTGAAAAAGAAAAAAAAGAATCAGTTTGATTAAAATATGCTTCATTAAATGGATGGAGTGGATGAAACAAATGATAGGCATACCCCTGCTGAAAAACAAAGCTTTGATCCATGGTGTCGGCAAGCTCACTGACAACCCCAGCACAGGGGATCTTTGAGTTATCCTGTATACTCATGCCTGTATAGGTGATAATAAACTTTGATCTTGCTGACAGCAGGGTTTCAAGGAATAGATATCTGTCTTCATCCCTCTCTGATTTATCACCAGGTTTTGGATATTTTTTTATCAGGTTAAAGCCCGGGGTGAAAGCCTGCCTGGGGAAAGCTTTTTCATCCATTCCCATCAAAACGACAATCTTGAATGGGATACTGCGCATGGGCATGATATTGCAAAACGTGATATTTCCTGCCAGAAAATTCCCCTGGGAAATATTTTGATCAAGCTTCTGCTCAATATGGGAATTTATCACTTCAAATGAGACAAGGTCACTGAATCCTGCTTTCTGGGCATTTTCCTTAAGTCCATCAATGGTTTGACTCAGAAAAACCAGGTCTTCCCCGTTTTTAAAATTCCGATCCATTAATAAAATGGATATTTTTTTCAAGGCCTCACACCATTTTTCAATTGTTTTTTTACCGGCCAGGGTTTCAAGGCACAAAAACAAAGTGTGACAAAAGGCTGCAAATTTACCCAGCACCTCAAGATCAAGTCCTTCAAAGGATTGACACGACAGGATATCCTGCACTAATGCGCCATGATTTTCAGGCATGGCCATGCCCATAAAAAGCCGCTGCAGTCCAAACTGCCAGGTATTTTCTTCAAAGGCCGGCAATCCCAGAGTTTCTCTGTGATCCCCATCCCTGCCCCATAAAATTCTGGCATCCTCAGCCATTTTTTCAATATAATAGATCTCTTCTGTCATGATATTAAATTTTCTGGCAATGGATTCAGACAGCAAAAGATCAAGCACCTGTTTCTGTTCAAGCCTTGCGTTCCTGAGTGCCAATATCTTTAAAAAAGCATCCAGAGATTCAGATTCAGATCTTTTCCTGCGGTCACTGATGGAAAATGGCAGGAATGTTTCAAGGGAAAAGACGGATTCGATAAATGGTGCATATGCCTCAATATCAGGCATCATCACAATGATATCATGGGGGGCAAGTTCAGGATCTTTTTCAAACTCGTTTAACAAAAGATCCTTTAATACCTGGGCTTCTCTCATGGGAGAATGACAGGCATGGATACAAACAGAGGTGTCAGATGCAGCAATGGTGACAGGGGCATCCTTATGTCCTTGTTTTCTCAGGATAAGATTTAATATATCTGACTGAAGCTGCATAAGCATGGTATTGGATTTGCCTGATCCATTTATGGGGTCCTGGAACAAATCATCAAAAGGCTCATGGTAATTAAATGCTTCAAGACAGGAATGAAACCCTTTTCCCGCTGTTCCCAAAGACGACAGCAGCGGATTTGTCATTTCATAGTATAAATGCTCAGGATCTATCCCGGCTTCTTCCTTAAGGGCCAGCCTCCCTATCTGCCGTTCTGACTTGATATCAAAAAAGAACTGGTTGGATGGCGTTAAAAGAAAAAGGTTGATGTCCATTATTTCAGACATTTTTTCAAACACCTGCAAAAACAGTTCAGGAAGTGCTGATATGCCAAAAAGTGACATCCTTGACGGAAGATTATCCGTGTTGATGTTTGTTAAAGAAAACTTTTCCAGAAAGGTGCGGGCTTTAAATGCCAGATGATTTTGAGGATCTTTTGATACAATCTTTGCCCAGAGTTCTGCCTGCCATTGGGCCACAGGATCTTTCAAGGTTTCATGGGATTGATGGTTTTGCCAGTCAATAAGCATGTGAGACCTGTAAACCTGGTAATCGTCAAACACTTTTGCAATCTTCATGGAAAGCTGATAAAGTTTTTTTCCTGTTTCATCCTCTTTTATATAATTTTCAATACTTGACAGAGATTTTTGTGCCCTGTTTTCATTAATTAATTTCATGATTGACCAGAAAAGAAGATTTTCATTCAAGCTTTCATACTGAACTTGCAAAGTTTGCTGATTCTGGCGATTTTGCTGATCTTTTGGGGGCATAAAACTTGTGAGAATCTGGTCAATCATCTGTCTTGGAAAACAAAAATGCATATTTGCACAGACACCCAGGTTTTGTGCCATTTGCATGGAAATCCACTGCTTCATCCCCCTGGACTGGATACTGATCCATTCAGGCATCATTGGATTGTCCGGCACTTCTTCCAGAACAGATGCCAGCGCGTCCATCAGGTTTTCCATTTTATTGCTTTTAAAGATATTTAACAAAAATTTTGTTCCCCGGGATTACAGGTTTTTAAGCACCATATCAGACCCTGAAACCTCAATCAAAAGCATTTATTTTCTGCTTGAATTTCCCAAAAAAGTTAGTTGAGATTAATGGCTAAAATATTTTTCTTTTTGCCAAAATTTAAAGCCTCTTCCAGTGAACCCATACACAAATCAATTCTTAAACCGTTTAAATTGATGTTCATTCGATCTTCAGCCATGAATACCCCTACACCCTCAATGTATATCTTTTTCCCTAACCAGCCTCTATTTACAAGTTCAGAACTGATGGCACATGTCCTGCCAACAACGGGCATCGTCATGGTCGCTGTTGTTTGAGGATAACCATCTGAGTTGATCCCATTTGACCAAGGATGATATGCGGTCAGTATTACATTTGCTTTTGTGACTATATCCAGTTTTTCTTTTTTGGATTTAATAATTGATCTCAAATATATTTCTTTATTTTCATACAAAGATACACTTCTTTTCAAATCTTGAATTTCCTGAGTTAAAGATGAAATTGTTTTGGAGTTAATGTTCTTGAGTATATGTTCTTTATTGAACATCCCTGCAAAAAATACGCTGCTTAGAACAATTAAGAATACAATAAGGATATAATAAATTCTAAAATTCATAATTATCAGGACTTGTGCTTAAAAAAAATAAATTAATAGTAAAAACTTTAAATGCTCCATGAATAAAAGCTTATAATAAATTAGTGGGACAAAAACAACCTTATATTATTCTGAAAAATTATAATGTTTTTGAAGAGTGGGGGACCCACTGGACTTTTTTTGTTTTTACAACAGATGGGATAAGACCCAGGGTGACGATAAAGACAAAAACCATGACAGAGCTGAACAGGATCAAGGTGTCGTAGTTGCTCAAGGTCAGTCCCTTAAAGAACCAGGTTTCGCTTAAGATGCCATATTCAATGAGCTTGCCGCTGATCACGCCGGAAATTGCTGCTCCCCCCCATTGCAGGGACATGCAAACAGAAATGATAACAGATTTATTTTTTGCAGGTGCAAGTGCCACCATTTCAGATGTAAGGGCAATGGAAGATGATGCCTGGATCAACCCGAGACCAAAGGTGAGGAAACTGAAATAGGTCACCTGGTGAACGGGAGCCAAACCCCTTAATATAACCAGAAATAAAAACAGAAAGTATGAAAAATGAACCACAAGGAAGACCATTTTTGTTCCGAATTTATCCACCAGTCTTCCACCAGTATAAAAACCCACCATTGCTCCCAGAAAAAGCATGGTTCCCATATGAACAATGGTGTCATCGGAAAAATGCAATACATTCTTTTCAAGCAATCCCATGGTGACTGGCCAGGGACCTGTGGCAAGCATAAGTAAAAAACAATATGCACAAAATGGCATATACCCGGGTACTTTTGGTATACCGGCAACTATTTCCAGTATGGATTTTTTCTCTGGTCCGCTTTTTTCTATTTCTGGAATTTTTGAATAGAGAAATATCTGGATAATGAGAAGGAAGGTGAAAAAAGTCAGAATAATCTGATAGGTTCCAAGGGATGCACTCCTTTCCAGGATAAATGTGAGGATAAAAGAACAGCCAATGGCAAAGATCTGCCAGGAAACCCGCATAGTCCCGAAAAAAGATCCTCGTATTGCTTCTGGAATCAAGGGGCTTAAAAGAGCAAACCAACCTGACAAGATTGCAGATAATCCAATGCTGAACAAGATAATTCCAGAGACAATAAATTTGATTGATGTCTGTGTATCAAAGAATCCAGCCAATATAATGAAAGAAAACCCAGCTATCGTTAAAATAATTCCTGATATTCCAATTTTTTTCTTTCCGTATCGGTCTGCATAATAGGCAAATGTAACTGATAAGAAAAACAGAATAACCGAAGGCAGCGAAAGCAGGATTAATACATCGGAACTTTTTAATCCCATTTTTAAAAAATATGAAAGTAAAAACCCGTTCTTGAAAAACAGCTGGGGCATGATGCTTGCGCAGACTGCAAGGACAATGGTCATCATGATTTTATTTTTAAATATATTCATGCAAACCTTGAAAAAAATAGGTTTTAAATTTCATACAATTGATCCTGGCCTGCATTTGATGCCTATTCGCCTTCAAATTGGGTAATGGCAAACACCTTGCAGTCCTGAATCTGATCTCTTCCTTTAAGATCGGGAAGCTCGACGATAAACGCGCATTCAATAATATCAGCCCCCAACTTTTTTACAAGCTTCACCGTGGCACCAACCGTGCCGCCAGTGGCAATCAGATCATCGACAATGATAACTTTTTCACCCTTTTCAACAGCATCTTCATGGATTTCAAGTGTATCTTCTCCATATTCCAGGCTATAGGTTTCCTGAATAGTTTTACAGGGAAGCTTTCCTTTTTTTCTGACAGGAACAAACCCGATACCCAGTTTATAAGCCAGGACTGCGCCAAAAACAAAGCCTCTGGCATCAATCCCCACAATCTTGTCAATATCCATGTCTTTATATCGGTCATACAGGATATCACATGATTCTTCGAACGCCTGGGGGTTTTGCATCAATGTGGTCAGATCTCTGAATATCACCCCTTTTATGGGCCAGTCCGGAATACTTCTGATGGTCGCTTTTAAATCCATGCCTCTTTCCTTTTTATTTTATTTTCTAACTATCTATTTCTTTTAATTCGTCTATTACATTTACAATCAATTTTATTACATTATGAGCATTCTGATCAAAGACTGCCAGGATCTCTTCCCAGGTAACAGGTGCTTCATTTTCATTCCAGCAGTCATAATCCGTTGACATGGCAACTGCAGCATAAGGTATGGCAACTTCATTTGCCAGCATGGCTTCCGGGGCAGTTGACATATTGATCACGTCAGCCCCCCAGCTTTTGAACATTTTAGACTCAGCAATGGTTGAAAACCTCGGTCCTTCAATGGTTACGACGCACCCCTTTTCATGGACGTTCAAATCAAGTTTTTTTGCTGTTTCATAAAGTTTTTTTCTTAACCCTTCATCAAATGGATGAGCCATGACTGGATGAACCAGGCCATTTTCAAAGGAATCTGCAAAGGTATTTTTCCGAAATCGAGTAAAATCAATGAATTGATCCAAAATGACCAGGTGTCCCCTGTCTATTTCATGCTTTAAACTGCCACAGGCTGTGGTGGCAATGATATGGGTAACCCCTACCTGTTGAAAAGCTTTGATATTGGCACGGTTATTTACCTGGGTGGGGCTGTACCGGTGTCTTCGGCCATGCCGGGCAAGAATAACAATCTCTACATCATTTATTTTTCCGGACAAAAGGGGAGAAGAAGGGTCTCCATATTCCGTTGTAACGTCAAGTTGTTTTGGATCTTTTAAAATATCAGGATCATCCAGCCCTGATCCACCGATAATGCCAATTTTCAACATTTTGTTCTCCTGTCAGTTTTGTTTACAATTTTTACCTTTGCATTTTCCGCTTTTAAAAGCGCCTAACATAATTGGATTAACTTATCAAGAATAGGGTAAATATATTTTCCACACAACTTTCAGACTTAAGTCCTTGTAGTCGAGGTCAAACCTGCCAACTTTGAAAGTTGGGTTTTCCAGAATGGCGAAAACATCTCTCCTGTTAATTTGATATGGTATTTAATTTATGAATGAACTATATCAACAAAACGACAAAAGATTAAAGTCTTTTTTATTACAATAAGGAACCAAATGAAGATCATATTGTTTACCTTTCTCTCCCTTGTTGCTTTTGCTGCCAATTCAATTTTGTGCCGATTTGCTTTGGGAGGAGAACTTATTGATGCAGCAAGTTTTACGTCCATAAGAATTTGTTCAGGAGCTGTATTCTTAGGTATCATTTATCTGTTTACAAAACGCGATACAAAGCACATTTCTTATAAAAACCAATGGTTGATGCCGGTCATGCTGACAATGTATGCTCTGTTCTTTTCCTATGCATATATAAGTTTAAGCACTGGAACAGGTGCCCTGATTCTATTTGGGGCCGTACAGGCAACCATGATTATTTCCGGATGGATCTCAGGTGAACGAATGAATTTCATCCAGTTTACAGGGCTTTTTCTGGCCATTGCAGGCCTAGTTTACCTGGTATTTCCTGGCCTTAGTGCGCCTTCGCCATTGGGTGCTGTTTTAATGGCAATTGCAGGTATAGCATGGGGTATCTATTCTCTTTTGGGAAGACAGGCCAAAGATCCTGTAATAACCACTGCAATGAACTTTATTTATTCCATCCCCATTGTTCTGATTGCAGGCTTTTTGATATCTTCGCCTGTATTGATTACGTCAAGAGGTGTGTTTGCGGCTGTCATATCCGGGACATTTGCCTCTGGAGCCGGGTATGTCATCTGGTATGCAGCATTAAAAGGATTGAGTTCCACCAGGGCGGCCATTGTTCAGTTGACCGTGCCGATGATAGCCGCCATTGGTGGTATAGTTTTATTGTCCGAGGCGTTTTCTGCAAGACTTTTTATTGCCTCCATCATCATACTTTCAGGTGTTGGGCTTGCACTGGGTAAAAAAAAAGGATAAATAAATTTTATCCAAAAGACATAAAACCAATTAGCTTATCTTTGATAAGGGATTAAATCATGGCCATTGAAATAGAAAAAAAATTTCTTTTAAAATACCTTCCATCATCTTTGCTGACCCATGGCATCCTTATCTGCCAGGGATATATGGTAAACAAAAAAGATAAGGTAGTCAGGATTCGCCTTTCAGGGGACAAGGGTTTTCTTACCGTCAAAGGAATCACCTGCAATGCATCCAGAAAAGAATATGAATATCCTGTCCCGCAACAGGATGCCATGGAAATGCTCTCGCTTTTCTGTAAAAAACCTTTGATTGAAAAAACAAGATATCAAATTGCATTGAAAGGTCTTGAATGGGTTGTTGATTTATTTTCAGGCAGTAACAAAGGACTTGTTGTTGCTGAAATAGAGTTGGATTCAATTGATCAGCCCTTTGAAAAACCTGACTGGATTGGAAAAGAAGTCACCCACGACATAAGATACTTTAATTCAAACCTGATTAAAGCACCCTATTCAACCTGGTAATAAAAGACCTTTAAACCCGGCATTTCATCCGGCATTGCATGTGAAAAGGGATAAGGTCTTTTATTATTAAAATATTTTAAATCACCCACCTCTTTTTCCGGATCAGGCTATAAA
This sequence comes from Pseudomonadota bacterium, assembly GCA_018812385.1. Classification (GTDB taxonomy): domain Bacteria; phylum Desulfobacterota; class Desulfobacteria; order Desulfobacterales; family Desulfobacteraceae; genus Desulfobacula. The sequence goes on along the minus strand of JAHJDU010000095.1, from coordinate 7,655 downwards.
AGGTCACAAATAACAAGATCATGCAAAGGCTTAAATGGGTAAGATCCAGAACAATAACTGCTGTGTGGCCAAAATAAATATTGGAAAGGTTCTTTACAACCATTAAGACACCAGTAACAATCAATCCTGCAAGTATCGCAATTTTAAAATAGCCGGGTCCGGTAACACTATTCAATCTTGCCCCCCTGAAAATAAAATCAAAAAGGATATATATGACAAGTGCTATCAGCACAATGGCCGCAACGTAGTGGATAATATGTGTCACATAAAACTGGGCCAGCCACCCGAACCCCGGGATATCGGCAATATAATACCGCTTGAAAATCGGCATCTGGGCAAACCCGGACAATGTTATAAAAAACAGGGTAATCCCATAAATATATTGTCTTGTTTTCTTTGTGGTCTTCATTATTTGTCCTCCTTTGAGCTCAGGTAAAACTTGCCAAATGCAGCAGCTACACCTGCAAGGGGGGCTAATATCATGGCTTTCGCAAGATTGGTTCCATCTGCCATCATGTTCTTGACTTTATTTAAATGGGGCTTTCCTTTTCCCTTTTCAATGGACTTGTTCAGTTCTTCAAAGGGAACAGGAGAGACATAAATGGTATTTGTTCCACCATTTTCGTTTTCACCATAAATATAGCCGTTCATCTCCTTGGCCAGGGCATGGGCCTTTTTCAGAATTTCACTTCTCGGACCTATGGTTTGAACATCTTCAGGACAGGCTTCTATACAGGCAGGTACTTCCCCTTTTTCAAGCCGGTTGTAACACCGGTCACATTTATACATGACACCATTTCCGGCAAAGGCTGGCAGGAGATTAAGGTAGAGGCCAGTACCGGTCTGTCGCTCGGGAATCTTCCATGGACAGACGGTTTTACATTTGGAACCGCCAAGGCATAGATCTGCATCAATCCTGGAAAGGCCATTTTCCTCCTGTTTTGCCGATCCCCAGGGACAAAGTTTAACACAGGGGGGATTATCACAATGCATACATCGCCTGGGAATGGTCAGATCAATTTGCTCTCCATTGACCGTGGCTGATGCGTGCTGGATAAAAAGCCAGTTATAGGGAGTCAGGCGATCTGTCACATCTCTTTTATCTGACCAGTCCTCAACCGGCACTTTGCTGGTGGGATACATTTTTGGAAATGGTTTTTTCGGCTCGGGATACTTATCGGCATTTGCTTCCTGGCATGCAAAGACACACTCTTCACACCCAATGCATTTGCTGATGTCAAGCAAGGTCGCCAGCGGCTCTTTTTTTTCCTGGGTTATGGATTTAGCTGCCCGGGCAATACCTGTGGCCGCGACCACAGATCCTGCAGCTGTAATAGAGCCCTTTAAAAAGGCCCTGCGCGAAAGTTTAGAAGTCATTTTTCCTCTCTTTTGATACGTCTTTAATCATATCATAATTATTTGGATGGATATTTTTGTTTCTTAAATCGTCTTGAGAAAATCCTGGAAATTCATTTTGCCATAGCTTGTCGTATGAATATACTTTAAAATCTGTAAAAGCTGTTTTGCATCGACATATCCCGGGATACTGCTGATCTTTGAATTATCAGGTTTAAGAAACCATAAGGTTGGCAATCCCTTAACCTTCCATTGCTTTGCCAGCTCTTGATTTTTTTCGGTATCCACGGCAATACTGATAAAATTATCTTTTAAATATTTTAAAACGGCCTTATCCTGAAATGTTGTTTTCTTGAGTTTTGTGCAATAGGTACACCAGTCTGCATGGAAATATAAGAAGACATGTTTATTCTGGCCTTTTGCCAATTCCATACCCTGTGCATATCCCTGCCAGTCTATATTTGAAGCATCGCTGATCTGGGCAGTCTCTTTCTCTTGAATCAAATCAGCCTGTTTTATGGGTTTCAAATTATTATAAACGATAAAACCGATTATTGCGATACAGATTATTGCAATAACAAGCACATTTTCTTTTTTCATATTCAAATCCTTTATTTGAATTCTATTTTAACAAATAATGACAAACCTAATACAAAAAGCAAAGAGTATGCCAAAGAAATTGTTCTTTATAAAAAAAAATATTTTTTAGCCATTTAACAAGCGCCACACTGGTTTTTGGCTTACCTGATTTCTTTGCAATCTCAATTATTTCATAAAAATTTTTGTTCAAAAGCGTTAACAATTCATTAGCACCGTTACCAGGTGAACACAATGTGAACGTTTTGGTGAACTGAATCACTTAAGCTGTATCCCATATTTTTTAATGCGTTTCCACACGGTTATCCGGCTGACACCTAAGATCTGTGCTGCTTTGGTCTGATTCCCGTCAGCCTGTTGAAGTGCATTAAGAAGCGCTTCTTTTTCAGACAGCCCAACAGTTACTATACCATTGTGTCCTACAATTTTCAGGGGTTTGGTCGCAAAAGGGTTAAAGCTTGTGATCTTTTCAGGCAAATGTTCAATCCCAATGCTTTTCCCCCTTGCCAGGACAAAAGCATATTCAACACTGTTTCTCAATTCCCTGATATTCCCTGGCCAACGGTATGCCACCATCAAGCGCATGGCTTCCGGCGTAAATCCCAGAATATTTTTTCCTGTTTTTTCTGCGTGAAGAGTAATAAAATGTTGAATAATCAAGGTAATATCATCTTTGCGCTGCCTAAGCGGTGGACAGGTTAAGGGGAAAACATTGATTCTAAAAAAGAGATCTTCCCGGAATGCCCCTTCCCCTATTAATTTTTCAAGATTTTTATTTGTTGCTGTAATTATCCTGACATCAATGGGAATGGATTTGTTTGTGCCGACCCGCTGGATCATTTTTTCTTCCAGAACCCTGAGCAGTTTAATCTGGACAGAAAGGGGGATATCTCCAATTTCATCCAGGAAAAGGCTTCCATTGTGTGCGGCTTCAAATCTTCCAATCCTGTCAGTCTCAGCACCGGTATAGGCACCCTTTACATGGCCGAATAATTCACTTTCAAGAATATTTTCACTTAAAGCGGCACAATTTACTTTAATAAAGGGTTTGGATGCCCTGTTCCCGGTTTCATGGAGTGCTTTGGCAACCATTTCCTTTCCAGTTCCGCTTTCCCCCAGAATCATTACCGGTGTATCCAGTGATGCCACGCTCTCTATATGTTCATAAAGAACCTGCATCACCGGCGTTCTTCCGATAATGCCGTGAAATCCATCATCAATATGATACATCCGCTTGATGGAAGCCAGCTCATTTTTATAATTAATATTTTCAGATATGTCTTTAAGGGTTTCAACGGCACCAACAATCTCATTTTTCTCATTAAAAAGCACGGTTGCATTTTTTACAATGGGAATGGTCCTGTTATGCCGGTTGGTAATTACACATTTTTTTTCCCTGATAAGTTCATCAGAAAAAAGTCCGCACCATTTTTTCCCTTTGCCTTTTCCCACAATCTTGCATCCAGTGCAATTCAAAATTCTACAGGATTGACCCTTCAGCTCTTTTTCCGTGTAGCCTGTAATCAATTGGGCAGTTTGATTGGCTGCAACAAAAACTCCACTTTCATCAACGATGATGACTCCATCTGGCACAGAATCAATAATGTGCCGCCATTGTTTACCTATATCCATATTGTCCTCTCAAATATTAATATTGTTAATTAACTACTTAACATATCATTAACATATTTGCAATACAAATAGTTGATAACCAATAATAAAAACAACTAAATATTCATTAATACGCTTTAATTTTAATTACTTATAATAATAACCCTTGGATGTTTTCTTCAATGGCACATTCATTGCTTCATGTGAGCCAACACAAAAAATATATAAATGGTGATATCCATTAACATAGCCCAAACAATATAAATTTTAAGGAGAACCAATGAAAACAAACAAAGTAAGGATTTTGATTTTGGCCTTGATCGCAGGCCTGGTACTGTTGACAGGATGTACACCGACCCAAACGGTAAAAACTGCTGAAACTGCCAAGGAAGATACATCATGGATGTTTCATGACCTCGTTGATGCCAGGTTTGTAAAAGCACACATGACTGTTCCCATGCCCGAGAATGTGATGATTATTGATGCAAGGCCTTACAAAGGCAAATACGCAAAAGGACATATTCCCGGGGCCATCAACATTACATTTTCAGAATTTGATAAAAAAATAGATCTTCTGCCAAAAGATAAAAACGCTCTTTTGATTTATTATTGCGAGGGAGTTAAATGCAAACTCAGCCACAAATCCGCCCAAAAAGCTGAAAAATTAGGATATACAAATGTTAAGGTATATGCCAAGGGATATCCGGAATGGGTCACTCTTAAAGGCAATTACGGCTCTGTAAGCGCTGAGCATGTGGCAGATCTGATTGCTGATAACAAAACCGTGATAATTGATTCCAGACCCCAGAAAACAAAATTTGATAAAGGACATCTCCCCACAGCCATAAGCCTTCCCTTTTCTGAGTTTGATAGCCTTCAAGGGAAACTGCCAAGGGATCTTAACACCCCGGTTATTTTCTATTGCGGTGGCCTCAAATGCAGATTAAGTCATAAGTCAGCAGCAAAAGCCCTTGAAATGGGATATACCAGTGTCACTGTTTTTGATAAAGGATACCCTGAATGGAAAAAAGTATATGGTGCTTCCAGCGATACCATGCAGGTGAAGGCAGGTGGAGTGGAAGGATCTTTTGATCTTGAACGGTTCAAATCCATTCTTGCGAATAATCCTGAGTCCATCCTGCTCATTGACGTAAGAGATGCAGATGAATTTGCAAAAGGGTCCTTTAAAACAGCCATCAATATCCCCGTGGAAAACCTTGAGCCCAAAATCAAGGGACTTCCCGATGATAAACCCATTGTTTTTGTATGTTCAACCGGTGCAAGGAGTGGAGAAGCCTATTACATGACAAGAGAAGTAAGAAAATCTTTAAAAGACGTCTTTTATGTTGAAGCTGAAATTGATTTTAAAAGTGACGGAAGTTTTGAAATCAAAAAACCCAAATAAATACGATTCCACGATAAAAATAAGATTAAAAAAAGGAAATATAATATGTTTAAAAAAAGTATGGTCACCATTATGGTGGTGGTGTTTTCACTTGTATCTTTTTCCATGACCTTTGCCTCTGAAGGACCGGACGGCGAAGATATCCTTGACATTTATTCATATTTCTATAAACATGCATCAGATTCACCCTCACCTGCTACATGCAAATAAATATTAAAAAAAGGGGGGATTTTTTCTTCCCCCCTTTTTATTATGCATATTTAATAAACCCATGGAGATGTCTATGAAATCACGGTATTTTTTAAAATATTGCCTACTTGTGATTGCAGTAACCACTTTTTTTAGCTTCTTTCAGACTGTTTTTGCATCGAGTCCTGATAACGGAGAAGAAGCATTGGGCCGCATACTTGCCAAACAGGCTGTGAAAGACAGTAAACGCTGGACCACAGTCGACCATGCAAAGATCGATGCATTAAACCAGAATTTCACATCTGGAGAAGAAATCACTCAAGCCTGCTTGTCCTGTCATTCTGAAGCGGCTACCCAGTTCCATAAATCCATTCACTGGACCTGGCTCGCCTCTGGGGACAAAAGCGATATGCGATATGGCAAGGCAGGTTATTCGGTGAATAATTTTTGTATTTCAGGAAATGCCATGGAAGACAAAAGCTGTCTGGCATGTCATCCTGCCTGGAATAAAAAAGGGGTCCAAGGTGAAGTCAACTGCCTTCAGTGCCACAATTCATCGGGATTTAATTTTGACGAAGCCCTTGGGGACATTGAGGCCTTTTCTAAAGATGGTGACCCTGACACCAAAGAGATTATGAAAGATCTCCAGAATGAAGTCAAAGAAGCCGTCACCCAGGTGACCTTTCCCACAAGAAAAAACTGTGGCGACTGCCATTTTACCGGCGGAGGCGGCGATGGTGTAAAACATGGTGATCTTGACACCTCTTTAACAAAGCCGAACCGGCTGCTGGATGTTCATATGGGAACTGACGGCAAAGATTTTTCCTGTACCCGGTGTCACACAACTGTGGATCACAATATTGCCGGCAGAATCTATACAAATCCAGCTGTTGCAACGCGGAAAAGCCTGCTTGAAGATGATCTGGCACCAAAAATCACCTGTGTGTCCTGCCATAGCAGCGAACCCCACAAAAATGATTCAAAAATGAACGACCATACAGATGTGGTTTCCTGCCAGGCATGCCACATCCCGGAATATGCAAGAGTAAATCCCACAAAGATGTGGTGGGACTGGTCCAAGGCCGGAAAACTTAAAGATGGCAAACCCTATGTTGAAAATGGTCCTTTTGGAAAACCGGTTTATAAATCCATCAAAGGGGAATTTAAATGGGAAAAAAATGTCGTGCCGGAATATTTCTGGTCCAATGGATCCCAGACCAGTACTACGGCAGACGATGTCATTGACCCTGGGCAAATTGTAAAAGTCAGCCATCCCGTTGGCGACAGAACTGATCCGGAAGCCCGCATTTTCCCGTTTAAAATTCATAGGGGAAAACAACCCTACGATAAAGTTCACAAAAAACTTTTAGCACCTTTGCTTTCAGGGGAAAAGGGCTACTGGGAAACGCTTGATATGAATGCAGCCATCGAACACGGCAATAAGGCCATTGGTATACCCTATTCCGGAGAATTCGATTATGTAGAAACAACTTATGCATTTCCCATCACCCACATGGTTGCACCCAAGGAAAATGCATTGAACTGCAACCAATGCCATATCAGGAAAAACTCAAGGCTTGCCAATATCACGGGGCTTTATATGCCTGGGCGAGATAAATCAAACCTGTTTGATACCATTGGATGGCTCTCGGTTCTTGGTGCCCTGGCAGGAGTATTGCTCCATGGTTTAGGACGATTCTTTACCCGGAACGGCAAGGAGGAATAAATGAAAGATAAAAAAATTATCAAAATTTATCTTTACACAAGATATGAACGTCTCTGGCACTGGCTCCAGGCATTTATGGTTTTCAGCCTGATCGTTACCGGCCTTGAAATTCATGGAACCTATAAATTGTTTGGCTTTCAAACAGCTGTCAAGATCCATGATTTTGTAGGTCTGTCCTGGTTAGTTCTGTTTACTTTTTTTGTATTCTGGCTGTTTACAACGGGGGAATGGAAGCAATATATACCCACAACCAAAAAACTTTTTTCAGTAGTTCTCTACTATTCCTGGGGAATTTTTCAGGGCAAGCCCCATCCCGTGCAAAAATCCAAAGGAGCCAAGCACAATCCATTGCAGCGGCTGGCCTATCTTGGCATATCTGCCATGCTGCTGCCAATTCAAATGGGTACAGGGCTGTTATACTATCTGTATAACGATATACCTCAAATTTTGCCCCTTTCAGTTCTAGCGGTTATCCACACACTGGTTGCACTTTTTCTATTAAATTTTCTGGTCGTCCACCTTTATATGACAACCACTGGGCATTCTCTTTTCAGTCATATTTCAGGAATGATTACAGGTTGGGAAGAAATTTACGAAACAACTGAAATTGAAGACTGGGAAACCCTGGCAACAAAAAAGAAATAAATCAAAATGCGGCAGGGTTCAATCCTGCCGCATTCCTAAAATCATAGTTTAAATAATCTTGCCAGAGGCAGATGAATCGTTTATGGTATTTTTTACCAACCGATCTTATAGTTTATTTTAATTTCT
>JAHJDU010000094.1 GCA_018812385.1 Pseudomonadota bacterium | reverse complement strand
TCACTGGGCATAACTCTAAACAGAAAAAATATGATACTGATCACGATGAAAAACGTAATTATAATCTGTATAATCCTGCCTATAATGTATTTTTTCATTTTCTATTGTTATCCTAAATAAATAGTCAACACCCTTCTCTATGAATATTCGCACATGAATTGATACTCATTTCATTTTTATTCATAAAAATGATGGTCTCAATTCATGTGCGAGGGACTATAATACATTGCAATCCTTAAATTGCAGTGTTTTTTAATTTTCGCTTTCCCAGGTATATCCCGCTTCCTTCAGTATCTGAACAGCTTTTTCAATCCTCTTTTCCATGCTTAATCCAGCGCCGTATGTTGGACAGTCAGGATCTGACCAGAATTGATTCACTGCCGGTATTACAGAATACTGAGGTACAGCATATCCCTGTTGCAGTTTCTTTACAAAGAACTCTTTGTCAATCAGGTAATGCAGAGCTTTTCTAAATGCCGGATCATTGAACGGTGCTTTTGAGCAGTTGAACCCTATGAAATCTGTCCAGTCATTCCCCCACTCTACGATGGTCATTTTTTTGTCTGCCTGGAAATCATCTTTACTGGCAATAGGAATTGTACTGATGTCTATATCACCGTTCTTCAGCGCTAAGGTTCTTAATTCCGAAGATGCATAGAATTTGAAGAGGATCTTATCCACTTTTAAGTCATACTCCAATGTGCCTGTTCCCATGGCCATAGTATAGTTCTTGAAGAACCAGTCAGGGTTTTTATCAAGCAGGATATATGATCCTTTTTTCCATTCGACAAACTTGAAAGGACCGGCCCCCATTGGGCTTTTAATCTGATATTGGGTTAAAGATTTAGTCGGATCTTCCTTGGTTTTTGCTTCCTGGGCAATAGTGGACCATTTTTGTTTCTGTAATATTATCATCATCATGGTTTTGTTGTAAAAGTTGACATTCTTTTCTGTCAGATAATATTTCAAAGTATATTCGTCCAGAGCTTCAACCTTATCTATGATATCCACACAATCCTTATAGTTTGGTACCTTGAATTCTTTTATGAGGTCTATGGTAAACTTGATGTCTGCAGCCGTAAGTTGAATTCCATCATGCCATTTTATTCCTTTTTTGAGTTTTACGATTGCCGTATTTGCAGCGTCGTCGTACTCTAAATCGCCGTCCGCAAGAAAGGGAATAAGCTTGCCACTCCCAGGAGCGGTTCTATACAGGGCTGTTGGTTGGTTCCACATTCCTCCGGAGTATATCTTGTTGATTATGGTCCAGGTCTCAGTAAATCCTGTACCCAGAGGATTTAAAGTGTCCGGCTCCTTTAAAACCCCTATCTTGAGTATGTCCTTTTCTGTATCTCCATCTGCCGGATCAATGGAGCATATGGAATCAAAAGATTGAATACCTCCATATTGATTTATCCAGTTTTTCCACCTCTTATTATTATATGCCGTTAGGTTTGTGTCACTGATTAGAGGTATCATTGGGTTTTCATCGGCTATTATCTTTTGAAGATTAAATGCGCTTTCCTGTGCTTTGCCCAGGTCGAACATTGTAAGCCAATCAGAAGCCAGTTGGTCATACTTGGGATTTTTATACTGCATGAAGTTCCACCCGTATTCATATATTTCAGCTTCACTGTAATAGTACTGCATATATGAAGGGAATCTTTCTCCACCGAGATACCAGATGGTTGCATCAAAGTCTCTGGCCCAGAATATTTTCTTAACAAGAGCACCCTTCTCCATTGCCTTTGCTGTTACCGGTATTCCGATTTTTTTCCACCACTCTGCAGTAAACACAGCTTCCTGGTTTAATGTTGGGTCTGCACCCGGGGTCAATGTAAGAAGCTCCATAGGTGCCATCTTTTCTCCGCTGGGAAGTATTAATCCCTTATAAGCTTGCGCCTGCGGAATGTGTACAAAAATAGAGTACAGCATTACAAATGCAAATGTTATTGCTACGCATATAATCGATTTTCTTGATCTCATCTTTGAACCTCCATAATTTAATACTTTAATTTTTAACAAACTTATTAAACATTCAATTACTCGATTAACAAACCTTAACCCCAACATCACCTCCTCTTTTTATCTATCTCCACAATTTTCTGTTAGCTTTCTTAATATTTCTCATCCTATTTTAGTTTGGTTTAAGTCTGGCAAAAGCTATATCCAGCATCTTTATGGCTTCCTCAATTATATCCTCTTTGATATTCAAAGGTGGCCCAAGCCTGAGAACATGAAACCAGCTTCCGGACAGGCCCACTATTAAACCTCCATCTTTACAT
>JAHJDU010000093.1 GCA_018812385.1 Pseudomonadota bacterium | reverse complement strand
TGCAATCCGGGGATGATGATATCCTAAAAAAAATGAAACGGCCATATAATGTGGCATTTTTTGAGGATATCATCCATAAGATCCATGAAAAAATTCCCAGCGCAGGCATTGGTGTAGATATATTAATTGGATTTCCTTCAGAAACCGAAGAACAATTTAATAATACCTATGACCTGATTAAAAGGCTCCCCATATCTTATCTCCATGTCTTTCCATTTTCTGCCAGAAAAGGAACTCCGGCCTATCATTTTGACAATAAAGTTGATCCCCGGATTATTAAAGAACGATGTGTAAGGATGCGGGAACTTGACAAAGCAAAACGAAAGGCTTTTATTGCTGCCAATTTAAATAAGAAACTTGAGGGAATAGTCCAAAATAAGCCTGACACAAAAACAGGCATGCTCAAGGCTGTAACATCTAACTACTTAAGTGTTTTATTAAAAGGCCCACATGCCTTCAGAGGGAAAATTGTTGATCTTATCCCTGAACAATGTGATAAAGACATGAATCTTATCGGAAAAATTTTACATAAATCATAATAGATTATCGGAGATTTAAACCATGGAAGATGTTTACAAAAAACTTGCACTCCACCTTGATAATACTCCCAGCGGTTTTCCTGAAACTGAATCAGGGGTTGAACTCAGGATTTTAAAACAGCTTTTTACACCACAAGAGGCAGAACTTGCCCTCTGTCTCGTACTGATGCCTGAACCAGTGGAAGCAATTGCTCAAAGGGCTGGCAAAGATCCTGTGGAAATAGCGCCTGTGTTAATTGAAATGGGCAAAAAAGGATTGATTATCCATATCAACAGAAATGGGATAAACACCTTTATGTTCCTTCAGTTTGTAGTGGGTATCTGGGAATATCAGGTCAACCGGCTGACCAAGGAATTAATCAGAGATTTCAATGAATATGTTCCTTTTCTGATAAAAGACCAGCATAAAAACAAGACCCAGCAGCTCAGGGTGGTTCCCGTTGCCAAATCCGTAAACACAGAACTGAATATAATGGATTATGAGCAGGTTGAAAACATCATCAAATCTCAGTCAAAGATCCTTGTCGCCCCGTGCATCTGCAGAAAAGAACATACGATCATGGGCAAGGGCTGTGATAAAATAAGTGAGGCCTGTCTTATATTTGGCGGGGCTGCTTATATCTATGAAAGCCGTGGTATTGGAAGGACAATATCCCAGGAAGAGGCCTTGGATATTGTTAAAGAGGCTGAGAAACAGGGGCTTGTTGCCCAGCCGTCCAATGCAAAAAAACCAATGAATATTTGTCTTTGCTGTGACTGCTGCTGCCAGATTCTGAAAAATATTAAAAATTTTGACGCCCCGGCAAAAATTGTCAGTTCCAACTTCCAGACCTTTGTGGATTCTGATGAATGTACAGGATGTTTTGCCTGCCGGGAAATTTGTCCCATGGAAGCCATTGATACAGATGAAGGGGGAAATGTGGCCATGGTAAACCGGGACAGGTGCATCGGTTGCGGCCTGTGTGTCACTGTCTGTGAGTTTGATGCCATGTCTCTAAAAGATAAAGCAGAGACAGAAAAGATCGAACCACCCGCCAACCTGGTTGAAACCTATATGAATATTGCCAAAGAAAAAGGTCTTTTTTAAGAGTTGGCTTAAACGCCTCTTTCCTTTTTTATATTGTCATAGGCTTCCTGGATTTCTTTAAACTTGTCATTGGCAAATTTAATAAACTCTTCAGGAAGCCCTTTGGCTTCTATTTTATCAGGATGGTATTCAGTAACAAGCTTTCTATACTGTTTTTTTATATCTTCATTGGATGCAGATTCATCACATTTCAGGACAGCATAGTATTTATTGGTCTCTTTTACATATTTTGATTTAAGCCTTGCATAGTCTGAATTGGAATAATTGAAAATCCGTGTGGCAGATAAGAGCATGGATTCTCCTTTACTGGAAATGCTTCCGTCCGCCGTAGATACCCTTAGCAAGACATCCATCATCAGCTCAATAATATTGGGTTGGGTCCTGAATACCGAATAAAATTGTATGACAAATGAATCAAAACTTTCAGGAGAGCCCAGAGCCTGTCTGAAAATATTTATAGCAGTCTGTTGACTGTTGAGATCAAGCTGAAGATCTCGTTTCATGAATGTTTCAATTGCTGATATCTCATTTTCAGACACCTTACCGTCTGCTTTGGATATTTTAGCCAGCATGGAAAATGCTGCCGTAAAAAAAACAAGCTGGGCCTCCTCATTTGAAGAAAGGGTATCATGTGTTCCAGGTCTTGATGAAAGATATACCTGTTCCTTTTTATCCACAAATGTATGCCCAAATGCAGCGCCTGCAATAGCACCCAAAGGACCGCCCAGTGCAAACCCTATGGTTCCTCCAATCATTTTTCCCAACCAGCTCATTTTTCTTCCTTTCAAAATAAAATCAAATGTTTCATTTGCAATTAAGATGTCTTTTTTTTATTCAGCCAGGGTTTTTTTTTCTTTTCTTTCTCTTTAACAACAACACATCTGGTTTCAATGGCGCCCCGGCCCAGCAATTTTTCCACTTTGGCAAAAAAAGAAGGGCTTGAATCAGTCATATATTCATCAGAGAGTTTAACCAGTACAAGCTGTTTATCGTCTATTCCTATTTTTAAACAGACCTTACAATCACCTGGAAAATTTTCAATAATGGATTTAAGTTTTTCAAGTGTATCCACGGAAGATTCCCGGGTATCAACTTTGATCAGTAGGCCATTGATCCACTCTTCCGGCGCCTTTTCAATGGGAACTATTTTGTCTGCTATAAGCTTGACAATATTTTCATTCTTCTGAACTTCTGCTTCCAGAATAACAATCTCTTCATTGGCCAGAAAACTGTGTGCTTTTGCATAGACTTCGGGAAATACCACAACTTCGATACTGCCGGACTGGTCCTCGATGGCGCAGAATGCCATCATATCCCCTTTTTTGGTTTTGTGCAGCTTATGAATTTTCACAAAACCGGCCATGCGGATCATTGTTCCATCAGCAACATCCTGAATATTAACAAAATTAACTGTGGTATATTTTTGAATCAAGTCTTCATATTTATCAAGAGGATGTCCTGTAATATAAAACCCCAGGGTTTCTTTTTCCAGGGACAACAGCATGGTATCGTCCCATTCTTCAATATCAGGCAGTTTTGGAGTGCTTTCAGGAAGTGTAGTTCCCATATTTGAATCTGCAAATAAATCCAGTTGTAAATCAGCTTTTTCCTTTTGTATTCTTGATCCATGATCCAAGGCATCTTCGAGAACGGCCATCATCTGGCTGCGCCGGGTATTTGTGGAATCAAAAGCCCCACACTTGATTAATGCCTCAAGAACTTTTTTATTAACCTTACCAACATTGACCCGCTCACAAAAATCATAAATGCTTTCAAATTCATTTTCTTTATTTCTTATTTCAGCAATAGATTCAATTGCTGCTTCACCCACATTTTTCACGGCAGCAAGGCCAAACCTGATACATCCGTCAGACACGTTAAAATGCGCACCACTCTTGTTTACATCCGGCGGCAGCACTTTTATCTTATGGGTCCGGCATTCATCCATGTATTTTATGACTGAATCGGAATTGTTTCTCTCACTGGTCATTAACGCAGCAATAAACTCAAGGGCAAAATTAGCCTTTAAATAAGCTGTTTGATAAGCAATAAGAGCATAGGCCGCACTATGGGATTTATTAAAGCCATACCCACCAAATTTTTCCATTAAGTCAAAAAGTTCTGCAGCTTTTTTAGGATCATGATTGTTTTTCTCAGCCCCTTTCAGGAAGAGTTCACGATGCGCTTCCATCATGGCAACAATTTTTTTCCCCATGGCTTTTCGAAGCCCGTCTGCATCTGCCATTGAATAATTGGCAATTACTGCGGCAATCTTCATGACCTGTTCCTGGTATAAAATTACCCCATAGGTTTCTTTTAATACGGGTTCAAGTTCTTCAAAAAGATAGACCACTTCTTCCCGGCCATGCTTTCGTTCCACATAAGTGGTTGCCATGCCGCTGTCCAAAGGACCCGGGCGGTAGAGGGCTACCAGAGCGACAATATCAGAAAAACTTGCCGGCTTCAGTCTTGAAATCAAATCCTTCATACCTGAACTTTCAAGCTGAAACACCCCAGTTGTATCGGCTTTTTGTAACAGCTCAAAAGTTTTGGCATCATTATAATCAAGATTCAGGATATCCGGCGGTGTTTTCCCCTGGCTTTTAATCAATTCAATACAATTTTTGATAACAGTGAGATTTCTTAATCCTAGAAAATCAAATTTAACCAGCCCGAGTTTTTCAACATAATTCATGTCAAACTGGGTCAGAGTCTCACCCTCTTTGCCTTTATATAATGGCAGATATTGGTTTAAAGGTTTATCAGAAACCACAACCCCGGCTGCATGGGTGGATGCATGTCTTGGCAACCCTTCCAGAAGGAGGGATATTTCCAGCATCAAAGTCTTTTCTTCTGACTCAGCACATTTCTTCTGGATTGCCGGGACAGCTTCAATAGCCTGTGTCAGGTTTTTTGCATTATCCGGGATCATTTTGGCAATTTCATCAACCTCGGATAAAAGAACGCCGATTGCTCTTCCCACATCCCTGATAACAGCTTTGGCCTTAAGCTTTCCAAAAGTTATAATCTGGCAGACATACTCAGGTCCGCCATACCGATCAATGACATATTTATAAACCTGATCTCTACCTTCAATACAAAAATCCACATCAATATCTGGCATACTCATACGGGAAGGGTTTAAAAATCTCTCAAAAATCAGCCCATGCTCAATGGGATCAAGGGCTGTAATACCCATTGCATAGGCCACCATGGAGCCTGCTGCCGAACCTCTTCCAGGACCCACCGGCACATTGATTTTTTTTGAATATTCTATAAAATCAGCAACAATTAAAAAATATCCAGGAAATCCCATGCCAAGGATCACACTGATTTCATACTCAATTCGATCCCTGTAAACCTGTTCGTCAATATCTGGATTTGAAACCTTAATAAGCTTAAGTTTTTTTTCAAATCCCTCCATGGCCTTTTGTTTGAAAATGTCATCCTCAGACTCTTCAGAGGATTGTGCATATCTTGGGAAATGATAGGTCTTGTCATCAAATTCAACATTGCATTTTGAAATCACTTCCCTTGTGTTCTCAATTGCACCTGGATAATCGTCAAAAGATTGGATCATCTCCTGGGTCGACTTAAAATACAGCTGGTCAGAATCGAATTTAAATCTGTTTTGATTGTTAAGTGTATCCCCTGTTTGAATGCAAAGCAGTATTTCATGGGCTTTATCATCACCCTTGGAAAGATAGTGGCAGTCATTGGTGGCCACCATGGGGATAGACAGCCTCTGGCTTATATCAAGAATACCTTGATTAACCTTATTTTGAATTTCTATTCCATTTTTCTGGACTTCCAGGAAAAAATTTCCCTCACCAAAGGTGTTCAGATAAAATCTTGCTGCATCATCTGCATCGTCCATCTTATTTTGAATAATATTTTGGGAAATGTCGCCTTTAAGGCAGGCAGAAAGCCCTATCAATCCTTTTGAATTGTTAGCAAGAAGTTCCTTGTCAATTCTGGGCTTATAATAAAACCCCTTGAGCTGGGCAATGGAAACCAGTTTGCAAAGGTTGGCATATCCTTCACGATCTTTTGCCAGAAGAACCAAATGTCTCAATCCCTTATGATCTATCTGGGTCCGGTCATTCAAAGTTCTGGGAGCAACATATACTTCACACCCAATGACGGGTTTGATGGATTGTTTCCTGGCTTTTTCATAAAATGCAGCAACACCGAACATGGTGCCGTGATCAGTAATGGATACTGCATCCATACCATATTCCTGGCATCGTTTAAACAATGAATCCAGTCTTATGGCCCCATCAAGAAGCGAATACTCCGTATGAAGATGAAGGTGATAAAATGG
>JAHJDU010000092.1 GCA_018812385.1 Pseudomonadota bacterium | reverse complement strand
TTGAACCTGTGTCAAAAAAGACTTTTATCTCTTCCCATCACAAATGTTTTTTTGCAGGCTATGGTTCAGCATGTGATGCATATCATCTGACAGCCCCGAAACCCGATGGTCAAGGCCTGAAAAAAGCTTTGGGACAAGCAATAAAGCAAAGCGGGCTGGACAAATCTGACATCGGTTTTATCAATGCCCACGGCACAGGAACAAAGGATAACGACAAAGTTGAAGACCTGGCCTTATCAGAGGTTTTGCCTGGTATTCCATTTTTTTCTACCAAAGGGTATACAGGCCATACATTAGGAGCTGCCGGTGCAATAGAAGCAGTATTTACAATACAACACCTTATCAATGAAAAAATACCGGCAAGTATCGGGTTTTCAGCCATGGATGATACCCTGAAAAGCTCACCTGTGGTAAAAGCTCAAAAACTGTCATGCAAGGCTGCCATATCGGAATCTGTTGCTTTTGGCGGCAATAACTCAACATTAATATTTTCAAGAATATGAATTATCAGGGTAAAAACAAAATTATTTTTACAGGCACTGGTATTTTTTTCATCGCGTGCATGCTTCTTACTCTAAACTTAAGTCTGGATGAAAAAATAACATCCATGCTTCCAAATTCAGACCCCATGGTCAAAGATTTTAATTATATTATTAATAATATCCCGGCAACTGAAACTCTGTATATTGATATTGAAAACCTTCATGCTGATAATAAAATATTTGAGCAGATTGCAGACAGTTTTTTTGATGACATCCATACCTCCCCATATTTTTCCGGTATTGTTTATAAATTTTCCCATGATAGTTTTCTAAATCTTTTAAAATTAGTAAGTGCAAACAGATTGTCTTTGCTTAATAAAACTGATTTGGCCGCAATTGAGTCCCGGCTGAACCCGGAACAGATCCATGAGCAGTTAATTGAGATAAAACGAAAGCTTTTAAGCCCGTCCGGTATTTTTATGGCTGCTGCCTTGATTGATGATCCGCTTAAAATTGACGAGTTAATCCTTTCCAAACTGAATGCATTTGAAAAAGAAACTTTCGGGAGTCAAATCAAGGGATCAAGAATATACAATAACAATGGAACGCATTTACTTATGATGGCAACCCCGAACTTTTCAGCAATGGATACAGCAAAAAGTGTTCAGATGATGGGGTTTCTAAATGATATAAGAGACAAGATAACAAAAAAATATAAAAACAATATCCATATCCGATTTTCCGGGAGCCACGCTGCAACTCTTGATAATTCTCAAACTATTCAACAAGATGTTAAACTTGCCGTGTCTGTTTTGACTATAGGTATCTTCATCATTGGAATCCTGTTTTTCAGAAGAATGGTTCACGTGATTTTAATTTTTCTTCCAACCCTTGTAAGCCTTGCCTTTGCTTCGGCAGTCATCTCGTTAACCAACAATGAAGTATCGGCGATTGCTCTGGGATGCGGGACTATTCTTCTTGGAATTACCGTTGATTTCGGTATTCATATTCTTTTCAATATTGATAACTCACAAGAAGTTGCGCCGGACGCTGTCATAACACGGTTAAGGCTTCCCATCTGGGCAGGTGCCTGTACTACCATGGTCGCCTTCAGCTGCCTGTTATTCTCTTCGCTCCCGGGTCAAAGGCAAATGGGAATCTTTGCTATCCTAGGAATTTTTGGCGCTGCTTTTTTTGCATTGTTCCTGTTAAAATTTTTTATTCCGCCATTGAAAACAAAGCAAAAAAAGCCCATCATATCTCTGGTAAAAATTTGTGACAGGTTAATGGATTTCAGAAGAAACCATATCAGGATTATTATTTTTGCAGGCATGACACTGATTATCATGGGTATGATCGGGATCAGGGACTTCAGGTTTGAAGGGGATATTTCTAAACTTAACCATCTGCAACCCATCACAAAAAGTGATATGGACAACTTTCTTGAAACATGGGGGGGATTTTCCCAGGCTTTGGTGCTTGTAAAGGCCGGCAGCATAGAAGCTGCTTTACAAAAAAATGATGCTCTTTTTGACTTATTAAAAAGGATGCAGAAAAAAGGCATGATTGACCAGATTGCCTCATTGTCCGACATTCTTCCTTCAAATGAAAAAAGAAATAGCAATTATATAAATTTTAAAACATTTATGACCGAAAACCGGATAAAAAATATCGAACAAATGTTCAGGAACGCCTCTATTCTAACTGGGTTTAAAGAAAACACCTTTAACTCTTTTTTTGACAGTCTCAAACAAGACAGAACCTTTTTCTCCATCAAAGATTTTGGTAATACAGCACTCGAAAAACTGATCGCCTCAAAAGTGGTATCCAAGGGTAATGATGTACTCATTTTAACGACTTTGAATATAAAGGACAAATCGTTAACGCCGGAAATCATCAAAAAAATAAAATCAGAAATCGACGGATCAATGTTTCTTGATAAAAAATATTTTATAGAACAAATGACATCCCATGTTTCAGGTGAATTCAAACGACTTGTCTTTTTTACTGCTGCCTCAATGATATTGGTTCTTTCCCTGTTTTTTCGTAACCTGAAAATTGTTTTGATAATAGTATGCCCTGTTTTCTTAAGTGCCTTCATTACTGCCGGCATACTGGGGCTGACAGATATTCCCATTAATCTGATTAGTATGATTTTCATTATTTTTGTTTTTGGGGTGGGCGTGGATTTCAGTATTTTTCTGATGAACCATGAACTGTGGAAAACTGATAATAAAAACAATGTCACGGCTGCTGCCGTCATTATTTGTGCTATGACAACCACGGCAGCTTTCGACTGTCTTGCACTTGCAAAGCATGCCGCATTATTTTCAATTGGCGTTGCCGGACTGACTGGAATGATAACAAGCCTGATCCTGGCTCTGATGCTCATACCTTCATTAGCACAAAGATTTGTTAACGAAAATGACAAGGAGCCGTTTAATGGATAATAGCTTATATGATACCATTATTGTCGGGTCCGGGATCAGTGGCATGACGGCCGGAATCATACTTGCAAAAGAAGGAGAGCGGGCACTTGTTGTTGAACAGCACAGCATTGCCGGCGGAATGACACAGACCTATTCGCGGAAAGAAAAAATTTTTCCAACAGGTGTTCACAGGCTGGGGTCTTTAAATCCAGGCCAGCCATTATGGTATTATTTCACATACCTGGGACTTATGAACAAACTTGATCTTGTCAAACTTTCCAATGAGTGTTTTGAAAGAATTTATTTTCCATCAGAAAATTATAAAATTCCCATAAGGCATGAAAATTATCAACGCACCTTAATTGAATCCTTTCCAGATCAAGAAAAAAACATTTCCACATATTTTTTCGATTTAAAACATGTCATATCAAATATTGGCATGTACGATCCAAGTATAATACCGGAAAAAGACCTGTCTTTGAAATATACAATGCCACTTAAAGACTATCTTCAGTCCATTGGCATTTCAGGCAGGCTGGAAAGTCTATTAACAGCTAACAGCCCGCTGTATGGTCTTTCCAGTCAGGAATGCCCTCTTCTGACTCATTTTCTTGTATCAGATTCATATTTGAATTCCAGTTTCAGAATTAACGAATTAGACACGCCTTTTTCTGATACCCTTGTTGACAGCTTTAAAGCCAACGGCGGAAAGATTTATGTGAATTCCCGGGTCAAAGAACTCATTATAAAAAACAAAACAGTGGCAGGAGTTATTTTAGACAGCAATGAAAGACTGTTTTCAAAAAAAGTGATTTTCTCCGGGCACCCTTCTTTGATTCTTGATCTTAGCCCCCCTGAATTATTCAGGCCTGTCTTTCGAAACCGGTTAAACCAGGCCAATACACCGGGATCATTTGGTGTGGCATTAAAATGGGCAAAAAACACTTGTCCGCTTGAAAAAAATGATGCATATATTTATGACTCCTGGGATGTTAACTATCAGTATGCCAGGGAAAACATAATAAAGGATGATCCTTTGGGAATGGTTTATTTGAGCGCCCTGCCAGATAAAGATAGACCAGATAAAGCCAAACCGGATAAAAATAGATCAAATATATCAGATCAAAATTTTGCTGTTACAGCGCTAACTGAAATAAGCAGTAAGGAATCACTCCTTTTAAAAAAATATTACAAAGAATCAAAAAATGACAGATATAAAGCCGCAAAAAATAAAATAACCCAAAAAATATTAAATCATATAAAACAGGTCTACCCTGATATTATTAACAATATTGAAGTTGTTGACACATATTCACCTGCTACATTCCAAAGATATACCCTGACAAAAAACGGAAGTTCATATGGCATTAAAAAAACTGCACAACACTTTCTTGAAGGGATGTTCAGCCCGGCAACAAAGATAAAAAACCTGTTTTTAACAGGACAAAGCATTGGATTTAGCGGCATCCATGGTTCTATTGTCTCCAGCGTTAATTTATGCCAACGCCTGTTTGGAAAAGAATATTTAATAAAAAAAATCGTGCAAGAAAAATGAAAAGAGTTGCTATTACAGGTATGGGGATTATTTCTCCCATTGGGAACACAAAAGAGGATGTATTTAATTCGCTTTTAAACAACAGATCCGGCATTGAGCCGATTAAATCCTGGGAACGGATCAAGGATTTAAAAGTCCATATTGCCGGTCGTTGTAAAGGGTTTGACACAAAGAGAATTAACCGCAAAGACAGAAGAACAATGGGTTCCATGGCTATTATGGCGGCGCTGTCAACTCTGGATGCCATTTTTATGTCCGGCCTTGATGAAAAAATAATTTCATCTTCCGATACAGGTGTGGCAATGGGTTCAACCACAGGCTCAGGGGAAATTATTGAAAAAACCTTTAATGATTTTTTAAGAACAGGTGGAATTTCCATGCTTGAAGGAACCACTTTCATGAAGATTATGAACCATTCCGTTTCTGCCAATGTGGCTGCAATGCTGAAAACAAAAGGCCGGGTTATTTCCCCCTGCTGTGCCTGTGCCACAAGCACCCAGGCCATTGGGGAAGGATTTGAAATAATTAAAAACGGATATCAAAACGTCATGATCTGCGGCGGTGCAGACGAACTCCATCACTCCACTGCCGGAGTTTTTCAAGTGCTTCATGCCGCGTCAAAAAATTTTGGAGACTTCCCTTTAAGAACACCTAGACCATTTGATGCCGCAAGAGATGGACTGGTTGTCAGTGAAGGGGCAGGAACAATCATTTTAGAAGAGTATGAGCATGCAAAAAACAGGGGAGCAACGATTTTCGGAGAAATTATCGGTTACAACACCTGCTGCGATGGTGAACATATGACTTCACCAAAGACCGAAGGGATGCTCAGATGTATGAAAGGCGCCTTAGAATCCGCCGGATGTGGCATAAATGAAATCGATTATATCAATGCCCATGCCACAGGCACAAAACTTGGGGACATTGCTGAAGCCCAGGCTATCAAATTGCTTTGCAGCGATACAATTCCCGTCAGTGCAACCAAGGGATTTACAGGGCACACACTTGCAGCAAGCGGTGTCATGGAGACAATATTCTGCCTGTTAATGATGGAACATAATGTTATCATACCCACACTTAACCTTGAAAATATTGATCCTGATTGTGCAGGAATTTTTCATGTCCAAAAAAAGATAAACACACCTCTTAACAGGGTCATGACAAGCAACTTTGCTTTTGGGGGGATAAATGCGACACTGGTTTTAAAAAACCGGGTGGAAAATTCCTGCTGAAACGTGTCTTTTTTCTGATCATTTTTTTGGATTGTTTTTTCCAGATCTTCTGCAAATGCCTATATTTCTCTTGCGCTGAATTCATTCAGCACAAGTGTTGGCAAAAGATTATTATTCTGATCTTTAAACGGGATAAACCCTTTTTGGGTGACATCTTGAAAAACCTTGTCAGATACCTGTTCAAGTCTTGCAAGCGCTTTTGTTCAGATATGCTTTTTATATC
>JAHJDU010000091.1 GCA_018812385.1 Pseudomonadota bacterium | reverse complement strand
CTGGCTTCTGAAAACAAGCAGGTGGTTGTCATTGACAAGGATCCGGATGCCATTCGACGTCTTTCCGAAAATCTGGACATACAGGTTATTACGGCATCCGGCAGCAACCCCAGGGTTCTCATTGATGCCGGCATAAATGAGGCTGATATCCTTCTGGCAGTGACGGACAGTGATGAAACAAATCTTGTGGCCTGTCTGATGACCAACCTGATATCCCCTACGACCAAAAAGCTTGCCAGAATCAGAGATGCTGATTTTGATTCCTATCACCATCGGTTTCAAACAGAAAATCCTCATATTGATACGGTGATCAATCCTGAAATCGAAGTGGTAAATGCCATCAGAAAACTTATGGATGTTCCCGGGGCTGTTGATGTCGGTGATTTTGTTGATGGCAAGGTAAAATATGTCGGGATCAGGCTTGACAGTCATTCTCCCATGGCAGGAATGAAATTGATTGATTTTCCTTCCCGGTTTGGCGAGGGCAGACCCTTGATTGCTGCCATCATCAGGAATAATGAAGTGATTGTTCCAAGAGGCAGCAACACGGTTGAACCCGGTGATTTAATCTATTTTGTCAGTGAAACCGGGAAGCTTGAAAAAATGCTCGCCCTTTTCGGAAAAAAAACACTGCCTGTCCAGAGAGCCTTGATTATCGGTGGCGGACGAATCGGTGAACGTCTTGCCAAACGGCTTGAAAAGGATTCCATTAAAACAAAAATCATTGAGTCTGATATTGACCGCTGCCATTATCTGTCAGAACAATTGGACAAAACTATTATTCTTCATGGCGATGGCTCTGACCAGAAACTTTTTCTTGAAGAAAATATCAGCCAGACCGATGTCTTGGTTTCTGTCACCAATAATGACGAAACCAATATCCTTGTTTCCCTTCTGGCAAAAAACCTGGGGATTGAAAATACGATCACCAGGATCAGCAAATCAAATTATTTTCCCCTTCTTTCCACCATTGGTATAAAAAAAGTTGTCTCCCCACGACTGTCGGCTGTCAGCTCAATTTTAAAGGAGGTAAGAAAAGGAAAAGTTTTATCTGATATTTCCATTTTAGGGGAACGAGGGGAATTTATTGAAGCCATTGCCCTTGAAACCTCGGACATTACAGACAAGCCACTAAAAAAAATCTCTTTTCCCAAAGGTGCGATTCTTGTCTGTATCATCAGGGACAGTCAAATCATGATTCCAGCAGGGGAAAGTATTGTCAAACCAGGGGATAGAATCATTATGTTTGCCGTCAAACAGGCCGTAAAAAAACTTGAAAAACTTTTGACAGTTAAGCTGGATTTCTTTTAATGCGCTGGCACTTTATTGCAAGAATTATAGGTATCCTTTTAATATTCTTAGGACTTTCCATGATTGCCCCTTTGCTGATCAGTCTCCATTATCATGATCTGGCCCGGGACAGCTTTATTCGATCCATGGGCATTACCATGGTGGCAGGACTTATCCTCATCATTCTTTCAAAAAAGCTGCGCAGTGATAATTATATCAACCAGAAAGAAGGAATGGCAACTGTTGCCCTCGCCTGGACAGCCATTGGCATTTTTGGTGCCCTGCCCTTTTATTTTGCTCCTGAATTCACCAATTTTATTGATGCATTTTTTGAATCTGTTTCAGGATTTACAACAACCGGGTCATCTGTAATGACAAATATTGAAGGTGCGGCCAAAAGCCTTCTTTTCTGGAGAAGCCTTATTCAATGGCTGGGCGGCATGGGAATTATTGTTCTTTCTCTGGCCATACTGCCGTTTTTAGGGGTTGGGGGTATCCAGTTATATAAGGCAGAAGTCCCAAGTCCCGTGCCGGACAAACTGACTCCCAGGCTCAGCGACTCTGCAAAAATTTTATGGGTGTTGTATGGGGTTTTCACATTGATTGAAATCATCTTTCTGCTGGGTGGCGGCATGCCCTTATTTGAGGCCACCTGCCATGCATTGACAACCATGCCCACGGGCGGTTTTTCTCCAAAGAATGCCTCCATTGCCCAATATAACTCTGCCTATTTTGACTATGTGATTGTGTTATTTATGATTCTTGCCGGGATTAATTTTTCTCTTCATTACCAGATGCTTCGAGGAAAAACCCTTGCCTTCTGGGAAGACACGGAATGCAGATTTTTTCTTGGATTGATAATTGTTTTAACCCTTTTAGTAACATGGGACATCTATGGGTCTGTATATACTTCCATTAAAGACGCATTCCGATTTGCAAGTTTTCAGGTTGTTTCCATCCTCACAACAACTGGATTTGCAACAACTGATTATGAAAAATTTCCTGGCTTAAGCCAGGTGATTTTGTTTATCTGCATGTTTATCGGTGCGTCAGCCGGATCAACCGGTGGTGGAATGAAATGCGCCAGAATCATTGCCTGCTATAAATATTGTTATCGAGAATTATTTAAGATTATACACCCGAGAAGCATCAATCATGTAAAAATCAATAATATGGTTATCCCAGATGAAGTGCTTCGAAGTATCATGGGCTTTCTGGCCCTATATGTCGGTCTTTTTGTCCTGTCCAGCATTCTTCTTGCCGCTATGGGAGTTGATATGATGACTGCGTTTGGTGCGGTTGCAGCCTGTATCGGGAATATTGGCCCCGGGTTTGGAAGTGTTGGTCCCACTGAAAATTTTGCCCAATTGCCGATTATGGGAAAATGGCTGCTGGCCTTGTGCATGCTGATAGGCAGGCTGGAAATTTATACTGTTATTATCCTCTTTGTTCCTGAGTTCTGGAAAAAATAAATGCCGTAAATAAAAGGATTATCCAAGCGCCCTGATTTCAGAATGGGTGGCAAGAGCATGCATAAACTGACTGGTATGCATTTCCATTCTTGCTTTAAAAAGAGCCACCACTTTCAGCATTAAAGTATGCCCGACCTGGAAATCCTCCTCAAACAATAAACGCATCTGCTCTCCTGATAATCTTATTATTTCACAGGTTTCAGCACAAACGGCGGTAAAGGTGCTTGATGATTCACCCATCAAGACAGAGACCCCGAATGTCCTTCCCGGTGATATTTCATCCAAGGTCAAAGACTTTCCAGAAAAGGATTTGCAGTTTAAAAAGACCTTTCCTGATACCAACATATATAAATCAGTTTTTTTCTGATTTTGTCGATACAAAATGCTTTTGTCATCAAATGTTTCAATACGGGCTATGGAGCCGATTTTTTCGAGTATGGGGTCAGACAAATCTTTAAGGAAAACTATTTTTTTCAGTATGTCTTTTTCAACCATTATTATGGATCCTTACTAAAAATATTGTAAATCTATTTTTTTATATCACCAGGGTAAGCTTTTCAATGTCTTTAATCTTTTCTTTTAATTCTGGATTTTCATCTAAGGTTTTCATGATCATCTGTGTCCGCGTATCCAAATACTTTTTATACTGTTTTGCAACTCCAAGCATCATGTGAAAGGCCAGTTCATGGTTTTCCTTAAACCGCTGTTTCATCCGATCTCCAGAAAGGGTGATCAGTTCGCAGGGTTCCTGACAGGTGGCAGTGTAGGTCGCAGTTGATCCTTCAATAAGTGAGGAAGAACCAAAAGAAGACCCGGATTGAATATTATCGAGGATAATATCAACTTCAGGTGTAAGTTCCTTTTTTATGGCCACCTGGCCCATGATTAACATAAAAAACGTATCCACCGGCTCATTGACTATAATTAATTGTGTGTCTGTGCCAAAAATACTTAAATTTGCTTCACTGGCAATTATTTCAAGCAGATGATCTGGAAAATCCTTTAACAGGTTAATACGTTTTAAATCTTCTATTTTTACCATTTGAACGCCTCGTTGCTATGTTAATATAAACACCAAAAGAATAAAGGATACGGCAACGGCTGCACCAATACCTATGGGCAGGGTCCCTTGAAGAATGTCATTATACAGCCTGTTTTTCTTTATTTCCAGACGTTTATCCCGGTAACCCAGAAACAACCAGATATTCACGAACACAAACAAGGCTATATTTGCAGCAGCACGCCTGAAAAAGGAGGCAAGGCCTTTGATAAATCCCATTAAAACACTTTCAGACACCTGATTTACTGCATTTAATCCCTTATCCAAAACCATATAGGCTCCACGGCCTAACTTCCGATAAGACCAGTCAACATCAAGGTTAATGGATTTAATTTCCGGCGGATAATATCCGGAAAGAATCAAAAGAGCAAATGCCAGGGCACCAAACATTAAAAGCTGGAGCTGACCGACAACATGTGCACCAGTATAGGGCACATAATCAACTATAAAGGGCAGAAGATTATATAATGGCTGAGGAAAAACCCCTATAAAGATACAGGCAAATGCTGCAATGCCCATTGCTAATGTCATATTCCATGAAGGATCTTTAGCTCTGATGCCGGAATCATGTCCAAAAAAAGTAAAAAAAGGAACTTTAATACCTGCATGGTGAAACACACCTGCTGAGGCGAATTGCAATATCAGATAGACGAAAACCATTTTTTCATTGACCGTTGCAGTGACGATCATGGATTTGGAAACAAATCCTGAAAATAAAGGAAACGCTGATATGGATGCTGCACCTACAATACAGAAAAGACAGGTCAACGGCATGGTTTTATAAAGTCCCCCGATTTCAGTACACTTGATTTTACCCGTCATCTGGAGAACCGATCCTGCTGCCATGAAAAGCAGGCCTTTATAAAGAATATGGCAGAATGCATGGGCAACAGCACCATTCAGGGCGAGTTGGGTCCCAATGCCTATACCCACGAGCATAAATCCAATCTGATTCAAAAGGCTATAGGCCAATACCCTTCTGATATCATTTTCAAGCACGGCATAAAAGATGGGTACAAACACCATAAATGCCCCGATCCAGATCAGCAGGTCAGCCCCGGGGAATGTCCTGATTAAAAGATATACTGCTGACTTAGTTGTAAAAGCACTTAAAAAAACCGTGCTTGTCGGGGTTCCCATGGGGTATGCATCGGGCAACCATGCATGAAGAGGAATGGCGGCGGCATTCAGGGCAATACCAATAAAAATCAGGTAGGATTCAATCCCGGTCAGGCCGATATAATCAAAGGCAATGGTTCCTGTTTTCTGGATGTAAAGAACAATCCCAGCCAAAAGAAAAAGGCCGCCGATCAAATGAACCAGTATATACCGAAAGCCTGCTTCCCGTGATGCGCGGGTTCTGGAAGCAATGATCAGAAATGTGGAACTGACGGCCATGATTTCCCAGAAAAGATACAGAGACAGAAAGTCTCCTGCCAGAACAACCCCTAATGTTGCGCCAGCATATACAATTGCCGCGACATGCTGAAGGTCATCTTTTACTTTCAGAGCAAACAAAATACCAAGAAACGCCATTATGGTGAAGATATAGCCAAAGACCATTGAAAGCTTGTCAATTCGTCCCATAATCAAGTTGTAACCCCAGAATTCATATGTCCAGATATTTCCAAAGGGAAGATTCACCAGGACATAAAATGTGGCTACAGGAATTAACAGCATATAAATAGACTTGGTCTTTCCTTTTAAAAAAGGAATCAGAAAAGCAGCTAAAATAAATATTATTGCAGGAGGAACCATGTTACTTGTCATAGTAATTCTCTTTTTTCATAACAATTAATCTTAAAATTTTGGCCAGAAAAATAAGTAGAACACATGAAAAAAAACCGTAAACAGCAGAAAACCCTTTAACATATTCAAAAGAAAATGCTGGATGTGGATAAATAAAAAATTCTGCTATTAATAAAATGATCAGAGAACAATAAAAAGTAATCAATAATATTTTAACATTTTTTGGATTATCAAAAATTGAAAATTCTTTTTTCATTATTGCATCCTTGTGTAAAATTAATCTTACTGTTGCAGTTAATAACTGAGCCTCTGGGATTTCCAAATCAAATTGAATTAATTTCTCTTTATTTATTCTTTGTAAAGAAATTAGCACAGTTTCATCTCCACCCATTCTTGCAATATCAACCCCCAAGAAGTAGTCCCGGGATGTGCCTGTGGCTGCATT
>JAHJDU010000090.1 GCA_018812385.1 Pseudomonadota bacterium | reverse complement strand
TTCGTCACCAAATGAAAATCTTCATACAATTCTTTACCGCATCAAAGAAAAAAAGAGGCTCATAGAGAAAATCGACGAAGAGAACAGACAACTTGGGGTTGGGGCCAAGCCTATTACACAGAAAAATTTTCAGGAAAGAATCGATGATCTGCTTGGCATCAGAGGCTTAGAAGAGTTACGAGCCATTCTACGAAGAGGAAAAAAGTGTTCAAGATGATTTCATTATCAGATTAATTAAGAAAGTTGCATTTGCAATAATTATGCTCTATTAGTGTACTATTAGACCACAGAGTTTAAAAAAATGATGTGATATAGAGGAGAAAAAACCATGAAACATGCTGTAATTTTACTGACGATAATCTGTCTTATGTTTTTTATCGGGTGCGGGCAGGACGATAAAACTGAAAAACCTTCCGCTACCATAAAAGAAAAGTCTGGCCAAACGGTTGAAAAAGTTAAAGAGACAACGGGTCAGGCTGTTGAAACTGTAAAAGAGACAACAGGCCAGACCGTGGAAACAGTTAAGGAAAAAACAGGCCAGGCCGTGGAAACCGTTAAGGAAAAAACGGGTCAGGCTGTCGAAGTCGTGAAAGATAAGACTGGAGATGTGATCGCAACAGTGAAAGAGAAAACTGGGGATGTTGTCGAAGTCGTGAAAGATAAGGCCGGAGATGCTGTTGAAATAGTAAAAGAAAAGACAGGTCAAATAACAGAAGCTGTTAAAAATAAGGCCGGTCAGGTTGTCGAAATAGTAAAAAAGGTTGGTAACACAAGCAACTGAAATAAAGAAAGCGTTTATTCTGCCAAAGGAATCTGAAGTGGAAAATAGATCTGGGATCAACTTTGTCAAAGATTACAAGCCAGGGCTTGATGCAGTTGTAGAACTCACAAACGGTAGATTTGTGGATGTGACGAACGGCTGTTTCTTTGATCCAGATGTAAGTGTTTTGATCAAAAATGGGAAAATTGTATCCATGCCAGGCCTGGAAAATGAAACTGAAAAAAGGAAACCTGATTTTTCCTTTGATTTAAAGGGAAAAACTGTTCTACCCGGCCTTTTTAACGTTCATTGCCACATCCAAATGATCAACCCAACCCTTTTTTCAGATTTTAAAACGATCAAAGCCCGGAAAAAATATCATGACCAGCAGGTTAGAAAAAATATGGAGGATTGCCTTGCCAGAGGCATCACCAATATCCGGGATGCTTATTCTGATGATTTAAGACCCAATCGGAAACTGATCGAGCAGATCCAGAATCAAAAAATACCAGGTCCGCGTATTATGCAGGCTGTTCTCGTTGGTGCCATTGGCGGTTACCTCAGTCCTGAGCTTAAGGGAATGAAAAAAATCCTGTTCAGGAAGCTGGGAATGGGAACTATCGAGTATGAAGATTCCAACTCGGGTGTGGTCACATTTTTGCCCGATGCAAGTGAGCAGCAGGTCCAGGATGCTGTGAACAGAGCCATAGATGAAAGAGGGGCTGATCTTATCAAGGTGGGTGAATCCCTGGAAGAAAGTCTGATCAATACAAATCCAGTCACAATGCCGATAAAGCAGATGCAAGCCATAACAGATCAGGCGCGACTGCGAAATGTGCAGAGCACTATCCACTGTGTTTCTGTTGATACCTTTCAAAGAGCTATAATGGTTGGATTTTCATCTCTGGCGCATATGGCCCGGGACGGTGAACTAACCCAGAAGGATATTGATGCCTGTCTGAATTCAGATTGCATCATTGAACCCACTCTGTCAAATGGGTATGATATGAGCTGGCGGCTTAAAGGTGATCCATTTTCTAATGATTCTAATTTGGAAAAGCTTTATAGGTTTAGAGACAAAATATTTGCCGATCTGGCAGAAGAGTTTTGGGTACCGGAACTCAAAGATTTTGTAATAGCAGGATTTAACAAGGCAAATAGAGGCAAGTATACAATGCTTGGTGTTTTTAACCTGTCAAAATTACTGGCACACTTTAGTCGATTGATGCGCTTTGGAATTAAAAACACAAAGATGCTTATGGAACAGGGTGCAATAATGGCCTGCGGAAATGATGGAGGAATTCAGGCCTGCACTCCTGCCATGATTGCTCATGAGCTGTCCATGTTCAATCTTTTCATGAATGATGAGGCTTTTGATAAAAAATTTAATGGCATGGCAGCAGTTCAGACAGCAACCATTAATAGCGCTAAATCCATGGGTATTGACAACCAGTTTGGTTCCATCCAAACCGGCAAAGTTGCAGATTTTGCTATTGTCCATGGTAATCCTTTTGAAAATTCAACCGTCCTGGGAAAAATTGTTGATGCTCTATTTATGGATGGCCGATTTGTTATTAATAATTGTGGACTGGAAGTTTAATAAACAATTTTAGACAAGAAAGTTAGATATTTTAATTGGGAGAGTTTTTTCATGATGCGTAGCCTTAATGCCTTTATTATTCTTTTATTTATTCTTTTTTGTTTCACCGCTGCCCTGGCCAGTGAGACCAAAAGTGAAGTCATTCCTTTAAAACAAGAACAAACGGAAGAAAAGCCGGTACAGGTTGAGAGCAAGAGTGAAACCTCTTTGAAAATGCTCTATTCCATTATTGAATTGAAAAAAAACCTGAGCCAGAGAATCAAGGAAAAGAATCAAATCCTGGAAAAAAGCAGTTCTGATGCTGAAAAGGAATTATTAAAAACTGAATTGGAAAAACTGGACAAGCAGCTCAACGATTCTGCAGTTGACTTTGAGCGGATTGCCACGGGTATTGATACTGGTCTTTTTGCTGAAAAAAAAGCTGAAGAATTTGACTGGAAAGATGAACTGGTTGGATTGATTAAACCCGGGATACAGGAAATAAAAAGGCTTACGGTCAGGGCAAGATACAAAACAAAATTAAAAGATGAACTCTCCTTTTACCAAGATCTTTCACCTGTTGCCAGTCAGGCAATCCAAAATATTGACGAGCTGATTTCCCAGACAAAGGACAAAGATCTGAAAAAAGATCTGAAAAAGCTTTTACCTGAATGGAAAAGTATTGAAAAACAAATTCTGAATAAAGCGGAAATGGCTGGCATGCGTCTGGCTGAAATGGATAGCGAGGAAAAATCCATAATTGAAACATCACAGAACTCTATAAAGAATTTTTTCCGCACACGGGGCCTGTTTCTTTTTATCGCTTTTATAGCCTGTCTTGGTGTACTCTTTTTTTTGCGGTTATTTTCAAGGCTTATGGTCCGGTTTATCCCTGGATATAACTCAAAATACAGACCTTTTCATGCAAGGTTGCTGAGTCTTCTTTCCAGGATCTTTGCCTTTATAATGGTTTTTTTAGTTATCATTTTTGTTTTTTATATGGTGGAAGACTGGGTATTGCTCAGTTTAACCATTATTTTCATCATGGGAATTGGCTGGGCAGCCAAACATACACTGCCTCAGTTCTGGCATCAGAGCCGGCTTATGCTGAATATCGGGTCGGTCAGGGAAGGGGAGCGGATGATTTATCATGGTGTGCCCTGGCTTGTAAAAAATATAAATGTATTCAGCGAGCTTGAAAATCCATATCTGGAAGTTAAGCTGCGGTTACCCATTGAAGAGCTTCTTGGAAAAACATCCAGGCCTTTTAATCAACACGAACCCTGGTTTCCCTGCAAACGAAATGACTGGGTCATCCTTTCCGATGGCACCAGAGGTGTTGTCACCAGTCTTTCCCATGAGATGGTTGAATTGGTTCAGCGAGGCGGTGCTCATAAGACCTATCAGACATCGGATTTTCTGGGGCAGGCTCCTTTGAATATCTCTGTAAATTTCAGGCTTAAAATTCCTTTTGGCATCAGTTATAATCTTCAGAAAGATTCCACGGGAAGTGTATTGGAAATTTTAAAAGCACATATCAAAGAGCAAATCGAAAAAGAAGGATACAAAAAAAATCTGCTTAATCTTGGTGTGGAATTCCAGCAGGCAGGCGCTTCATCCCTTGATATTGTTGTGCTTGCTGATTTTAAAGGCGAGTTGGCGCCTTTGTATAAACGCTTGTCCAGGTCGATTCAGAGGTGGTGCGTGGATGCCTGTACCTTAAACAACTGGGAGATCCCTTTTCCTCAGCTTACTATTCATAAATAAAGGGATGGTCACAAATAAAGAGTTGGTCACAAATAAAGGTTTGGCTTAAATGGCTATTGAATTGGCAAAAAGGGAAATATTACCCCATTCAAATCAATTTAAACAATTTTGGAAAGAAAATGGTCCGTTTAAATATGCTTTGACCAGCAGCCAGTTTCCTCCTGTACTGCTGGAACCTGAAGAGTGGATTTTTTCAGATGATATCCAGGTGATTCTAAAAGAGTTGATGCAGTTTGATAAACTCAAAATGAAGTTTGCCAGAGCCCCGTTTAATCCAGAAAATAAAAGTATATTACGTCCTGAGAATTTAAGTTCATGGAAGATTAATAATTTCCCTGAAGAATGGAATGCATGTATTTGTGATATCTTTGTTCCCCATGGACATTTGACCCGTGCTGTGTTTGAGGGAATCAAGATGCCTGAAGAAAAAATAGACCCCAAAATGGTTGAAACAACTTTTTTTCAATGCCTGGAAAATAGTATGGATCAGCTTGGATATCAGCTTTTAAAACCCCAGGGCTCATCAAAATATGCGGCCATTACAACATATCTTTCTGAATGGGAAGAAGATGAACAGGATGCAGGCCTTTTGTAGACGTTAAACTTTGCCCTCAGCGATGAGATTTGCCAGCATTTTTTTATAGTTGATCCCGGCTTTCTGGAACCCTTTTGTTCCATATTTCATATTTGCTTCCAGAACATAGAACTGGTTTTGGTGCTCAATAATATCAATTCCCACATCATCCCATCCGCATTTAAGAGCTGTCATTTGTGCAAGCTCAAGGGCTTTTTGAGGCAAAGGATCAAAGCTGATGGTGCCGCCCTGGGAAATATTGGTTTTAAAATTGTCTTTAGGAGCAATCCGCCAATAGGCAAGTCTGATTTTTTTGCCGATAATAATAACCCGCATATCCCGGTCAATGGGAAAATATTCCTGGATATAGGCAGGGCCTTTGTTTGTTAAATACTGGGAAAGATCTTCAGTGTTTTGAATCAGGTACACATCATTGCCTTTAGCAGATCCTCTGGCTTTTTTTGCAATAAACGGGAAGGTAAAAAAGGAAAGGATGGTTTGCTTTTGTTTTTTACCGTAAAAAATTTTTGTTTCAGGATGGGGAATACCAAGCATATTAAAAACTGCGGTCTGTTTTATCTTGTCCATGGCGAATTTATAAGTATGAAAACTGGGAAAGGTTTCTTTTCCCATGGCGTTAAACAGGTCTGCATAAAATGCCGTAGGGTAATAGATTTTTTTTGCGCCCAGGATAAGATTTTTTTCCTGGTTAGAATAATCCTGAAAATTGGGTTTAAACCCCAGGGTTTGAATTGACGGGTATTGTTTTAATCTTGCTCCCAGGGCAACAGGTCTGCTGTTCAAGTTTACGTCCTTTTTTTTCCCAGGTTGGGAAGGCAATCATACATATCTATCTCTTTTATAGACTTTCCAGGTATCCATTTGGATTTTTTTTCTGCCAGTTCCATGTATCCTTGCACATGTCTGCCAGAGTTTTGTTTGCTTTCCAGCCAAGCTCCTCCTGTGCTTTGGCCGGATCGGCCCAGCAGGCAGCGATATCACCGGGCCTTCTGTCGACAATTTTATAAGGGATTTTTTTATTGCTTGCCGCTTCAAATCCTTTGATCATTTCAAGGACTGAATAGCCAGAACCAGTTCCAAGATTATAGATCAAAAGGCCGGGATTGGTGAAGAGTTTTGGCAGGGTTTTAATGTGACCCAATGCAAGATCAACCACATGAATATAATCTCTGACTCCCGTCCCGTCCGGTGTATCATAATCATTCCCAAATACGCTGAGCCAGGGTAAAAATCCTATGGCTACCTGTGAAATATAAGGCACAAGATTGTTCGGGATGCCACAAGGGTCTTCTCCGATTTCTCCGCTTTTGTGAGCACCTATTGGATTGAAATATCTTAACAAAGCAATGTTCCAGTTCTTGTCAGAATGGTAGAGATCCTGCAGAATTTCTTCTATCATAAGCTTTGTCCGGCCATAGGGATTGGTTGCTGAAAGGGGGAATTCTTCTTTTATGGGAAGGGAGGCAGGATCTCCGTAAACCGTTGCAGAAGAAGAAAAGACTATGTTTTTTACATTAAAGTCATTCATGACTGCGAGAAGATTCAAGGTTCCGGTAATATTGTTATGAAAGTATTTTAGCGGTATCGACACGGACTCTCCAACAGCTTTCAAGCCTGCAAAATGGATTACCCCGTCTATTTTATGTTCAGAAAATACGGTAGCGATCTGTTTTTTATTCAAAAGATCTGCTTTGTAAAACTCAAGCGATTTTTCCGTAATGTTTTTTACCCGGGTTAAAGATTCTTCAGAACTATTGGAAAGATTATCCAGGACAACCACATCATAATTTTCATTTAAAAGCTCAACACAGGTATGGCTTCCAATATATCCTGCACCACCCGTAACAAGAATTTTCATAGATAGTCCTTATATTTTTTGATCATTATAGGTTTTTTTATGGCGGTTTTTAAAAAAAAAGTGTATTTTTCATTTGGTATATAGGGGACAGACAGTTTCATTATAGGTATTTTACAATGAGGTGATGAATTAAAGCAACATATAATGGGCAATTTTTAAAGAATAAAAGAAGAATAAAACCAGTAGAATTAAAGGAAAATATATACCAAAACATTGACATGCCGGAAGGGTATGATTAGAATCAGATTATTCAGGCGCTAAATAACCCTGAAGAATAAATAAATAAATAAGGAGAGTTTTACAATGATTAATTTGACAGATCCTGCAAAAGTGCAGATAAATGAATATTTCCAGGGTAAAGAACCCACTCCCATTCGGATTTTTCTCAATTCAGGCGGCTGAGGCGGGCCTTCTCTTGCCATGGCTCTGGATGAGCCAAAAGACAATGATGATACCTTTGATGTTAAAGGCCTGAAATTTGTTGTTGACAAAGATTTTATGCAAAAAGCTGAAAATATTAAAATCGATTTCACCGGGATGGGGTTTCATCTTGATTCCAATATTGACATGGGAGAATCTTCTGCATGCGGAAGTTGTGGCTCCGGCGGTACCTGTGGGGATTAACAGGTTTATTTTTTTTTTAAAAGAAAAGGCGATCATTCATTTTGACCGCCTTTTTTTTTGATTCTGATACTATTTTAACCCTTTATGGGTTATTTGTTTCTTCCCCCAGGCGATTGATGCTCTTGCACTATCCTCTACCGATTCATAGCCCTGATGACAAAACTATACCCATTGCAAGCTTTTCCAGGTTAATCCCGTGATTTTATTACAATGAGGCTACCTTTTTTTATGGAAACAGATGCCACAGTCTCCTTAAAAAAATTGCTTACACCAAGACAAGATCCCATTTCTAAGCTTGCATTAAACAGGGGATATTCAAGCCCTTTAAGCGTGATTCCAGTAACTTTTTCTGTAATGGGGATAATGGACAAAAAATCTTTGGGCCTGCCTTTAAGCTCTATAAAATCCGTTACGATATGAATTTCATTATTCTTATTTATGATTCTGGCAGAGATATTCTGCCCGGCGAGTTTTTTTAACAGAAAAATATTGGCTAATGTATGATCCAGCCTGGTGCCGGTGACGCCTAAAAGGGTGATATCGGTTGCCTTGTTTTCCAAAGCCCAGGATAGGCAAAGTTCCGTATCAGTATGGTCTTTTCGTGAAGAAAAAGTGATTATTTTTATTTGTTTTTCCTTGAAAAATAGGTGGTCGTCCGGATGGATTGAGTCAAAGTCACCTATCATTACATGGGGTAAAATATTTAATGCTTTTAAATGCCTGGCACCGCCATCGGCACTAATAATCATTTGGGCATTCTTGATCGTGTATAGAATGTCCTTTGTGTATTCAAGGTCACCATTGGCAATTATTACGCATTTCATAGGCAATTGAGTATCATGAAAATCAGGGAATGAAAACCTAATCTTTTTAACATATCTTGACTATTTACCCGCTAACTTATATTTTTCCTGGAAATGAAAGGTTTTAATATTATAAACAGATATATTTTCAGGGAACTTCTGTCCCCCTTTGCCATCAGCCTGTTTTTTCTGACATTTGTTTTTTTGATGACACGGATACCGGAAATTACTAATATGGTTGTGAACTATAATGCTGATATTTCATCTATTGCACTTATGGTTGTTTATACACTTCCAAGATTCTTAGAATTCACTATTCCTATGTCTGTAATGATATCCGTCCTTTTGACGTTTATGCGCATGTCAGGTGAAAATGAGATTCTTGCTTTAAAAAACGCAGGTGTTTCACTGTATAAACTCTTACCGCCGGTATTGGCCTTCTGTTTTTTAGGAATTTTTTTGACCATGTGGGTGACTGTCTTTGGCGTTTCCTGGGGGAAATTATCTCTGAAACAAAAGACTATTGAGCTTGCAAGATCAAGTATTGATGTAGCCCTGCAGGAAAGGCAATTTAATTCTAAATTGGAAGATGTCATGATTTATGTCTCCCATGTGGACATGAAAACAAAGGCATTAAAAGATGTTTTTATTGAAGACAGAAGAACGAAAGGTGTCGTCAATATTTCCATTGCACCTTTAGGAAGATTGATACGGCTTGAAGATGAGCAGGTGTACACCATAAGACTTTATAATGGGGCGATCAATCAGGTGGATGCTGATGAAGGATCTGTAAGTAGCATTCAATTTGAAAGTTATGATATCAATATTGATTTGAACATCATGAATAAAGGGGAAGGGAAAATATCAAAAGATCTGGATGAGGTAAGCCTGGTTTATTTGATAGGGTTAATAAGGTCGGGAATTAAGGACAAAGCCCGGTTGATAAATGCTTTGATGGAATTGCATGAAAAGTTTTCTATTCCTTTTGCCTGCCTTTCCTTAGGTATCCTTGCTTTTCCCTTGGGGGTTCAGGCAGCTTCTTTGAGACGGTCTTCAGGATTTGGTTTTGGAATTTCCTTTTTTCTTCTCTATTATTTTCTTCTGGCTACCGGATGGTCGGCAGGAGAAACAGGAAATTATCCTCCTGTTATCGCTATGTGGCTGCCAAATGTAATCATGGGAGGAATTGGAGTTTTTTTTCTTGCCAGGAATGCAAAGGAAAAACCGGTCATGCTTCCTGTGTTTTTCAATAAGGCTGCACAAGCCATAAAAAATTGGTTTATAAGAAAAATATAAAATATGACATGTCTGCATAAATATTGGATAAAGGAATTTTTTAAATTTTTTTCCGTCATTCAGTTGCTGATTATAGTTCTGTTTGTATTTATTGATTATCTTTCCAGGATGGAGAGATTTTTAAATTCTGATATTTCCCTTATCGGTGCTCTGGGATATGTAGTTCTAAAAGTCCCTTTCATGTTTGTACAATTGACACCGGCAAGTATTTTACTTGCAACAATTATAGTTTTTGGATTGATGAACAGGAACAATGAACTTCTGGCCATCAAGTCCAGTGGTATCAGTGTATATTTTCTTGTTAAGCCGGCTCTCTTTGTGGGTGTGCTTCTTGCCATACTCATGTTTTTTTTAGGAGAGACTATTATCCCAGTTACCATGGCAAGGTCTAATTATATAAAATACAGTGTTATAAAAAAAAGTCACAATATTTATTCTGCAAGAAAAGATATATGGATAAAGTCTGAAAACAAATTGATTCACATTAATTTTTATGATCCTGTAAACCATTCCGCTGCCGGTGTAACCATTACATCTTTAAGAAAAAATTTTAGTCTTGAGTCAAGAATTGATGCTAAAAAAGGTTATTTCAAACAGGGAACATGGATGTTTGAAAATATTATAGAACAGACCCATATTGAAAATTCCATGGATTATGATGTAAAATTATATGATAAAAAAAGTATCCCCTTATCGTTTAAACCTGAAGATCTTGTAGCGGTTTTAAAAAAATCTGAAGAGATGAGTTTTTTTGAATTGAAAAAATTTGTCAACAAGGTTGAAGAAGAAGGGTATGATGCAACAACCTATAAGGTTGATTTGAATGGAAAGATTGCATTCCCCTTTATTTGTATTATTATGGTTCTGACAGGTGCGGCCACTGGTATG
>JAHJDU010000089.1 GCA_018812385.1 Pseudomonadota bacterium | reverse complement strand
TAATAGAACCTTGTGTCGGCGTATATACGCCTGTAATCAAATTAAATATAGTTGTCTTACCAGCGCCGTTAGGCCCGATAAGGCCTGTAATCTGGTGGGGCTCAATATTTAAGTTATAATTATATACAGCTCGCAGGCCCCCAAAATAATGTGTCATTTTATTTACATTGAGCAATGCTGACATCTTAGACTCCTTGTTCTCTTTTGTGTTTGGATCTTAACAGTCTTTTGGCGTTGATTTCCTTAAAGGAAATGAGACCATAGGGTCTAAAAATCATAACAAAAATTAAAATCAAAGGGATAATAATCCATTTAAAGAGTTCAAGCGGTCTTAAAGCTTCACCCAAAACATTGATACTTACAGCCCCGACAATGGAACCGATAATGGAATTGAGTCCACCAAAATAAACCATGGCAAGAATTTCTGCAAGGCGGTTAATACTGAACATTCCAGGGTTAATATAGGCCAGAACATGGGCAAATAACCCGCCGGCAATGCCGGCCCAGAATGCGCCAAAGGTGAAGGCCGTCATTTTGGTTTTTTGGGTTTTAACTGTCATGGATTCTGCGGCCGCTTCATCGTCTCTAACAGCATTTAAAGCCTTTCCCATAATAGAGGTGACAAAATTGTGGATGATCCAGATGCACAGCATGGTCCAGATGAAGATAATGGGCAAAGGAGCATAATCAGGCTGTCCTCCCATCCCCCGGGCACCACCGATAATATTAAGGTTTTCCACGGCACTTTTTATAATAAACATAAATGCAAGGGAGATAATGGCCAGATAATCCCCCCGGGTTCTGAAAGAGGGAATCGCCACAAGTAGCGATCCCAGTGATGCTGCAATTCCACCGGCTATAAGGGCAAAGGGAAAGAGCCATGGCCCCAGAGCCGGAGACAAAACAGCGGCTCCGAAAGTTTTGTCGTTGACAAAAAAATAGAGCGTTATGATGGAAGAGATATAGGCACCAATGGCCATAAATCCGGGATGAGAACAGGAGAATTCTCCCTGGTATCCATTAATCACATTGATGCTGATGGTTAAGATAATGGAGATAAGTGTCAGCTTAACGATCAGAACTCTGTAATCATTGATCCCTGCCCATAAGTGAAGCACGCCATAGAAAAAAATTAAATGAATAATGGATGACATCCACAGAGGTGTTTTTTCAAGTATGGCTGCGACAGGATTGGTGAAAAAATTGGATGCCTTTGCAACCAGAAGAATCGGAATAACATATACGATAAGATCATACCCAATTGCACCGGGTATCATCATGGGTTCCTTAAGCATAATAAGAGCGCCAAATAAAACCGGTATTTTAGGTAATCCAAGGTAGTATGAGATATAATCATAACCCCAATAATACTCGATCAATACAGCTGTAAATATTCCCAGCAGCCAGCCCAATATTGGTACATTAGAAAAGGTGTTTTTAAATTTTCTTGCGATTTCCATGTAATTTTCCTGTATATAGCAGTTAAAGAATTAAAGCCTTAATTTTGTGCTGAATTCCATTCCAAAAAATCCTCTGGGTCTGAATGTCAGGATGAGAAGAATAATGGAATAGGCAATAAGATCTCTTAGGGTTGATGGAAAAATCGTGGCAACAAATATCTCGATAAATCCTATAAGGTATCCGGCAAGAGCTGCGCCTTTTATGGAGCCTCGACCACCAAGAATAGCTGCTACAAAGGCCTTCCATCCAATGATAACCCCCATATAAGGGTCCAGAATCGGGTAGGCTTGCCCATAGAGAATTCCGGCAACCGCTGCAAGACCGGCACCGACAGCAAATGTTAAGGGTGCAATAACATTTATGGATACACCCATTAATGGAACGGCAAGAAAATCATATGACATTGCCCGCATGGCCATTCCCCATTTTGTTTTCTGGATAAAGGCATGAAGGGCAAGCATTAAAAAAAGTGATATGATAATAATCATCACTTTTACATTCGTAAAATAGATACCACCGACATTGTAGGCAATAGATTCCATCAATGGTGGAAAACTCAATCTTTTTGCCCCCAGCAGGATCAGGATACCGGTTTCAAAAATGATACCGATCATCAAGCCGGTTATGGCTGCTGATGCACGGGGTGCAGATCTTAAAGGTCTGTATCCTGCAACTTCAACAAAAACACCGATCCAGGATGCAAGAAACATGGTAATAACAACAGTGGCAAGGAAGATAAGGGGTCCAGGCAAAAACCCGGCAAACAATGCAAGAAAGAGTGTTGCAATCCCAAAGCCGATATAGGTGGCCACCATAAAAATATCACCATGGGCAAAATTAAAGAGCATTAAAACGCCGTAAACCATTGAATAACCTATGGATATCACGGCGTAAAAACTGCCTCTCTGGAGTGCATTAATCAGGTTTTGAAGAATATATTGTACTAATTCTATAAAAGCTTCCATTCACTAACTCCTGTTCTATAGAATAATGACTGCCATGCACAAGAGGCAAGGCAGTCACTATATTAATTAAACAATACCTGACCTGTTAAGGACAACTGGATTTATAAAATTCAAATTCACCCTTATCATTAATTTTTACAATAACAGCGCATTTGATGGGGTCACCTTCTTCAGTAAAGGTCATATTCCCTGTAATACCGGCAAAGTTTTTAATTTTTGCAAGAGAATCTCTAACAGCAGTCCTGTCTGCTTCAATTTTTCCAGTGATTTTACCGGTATCCTGAATGGCCTGCTGGACAAGATGAAGTGCATCCCATGTAAGGGCAGCAACATCATCCGGAACATATCCATGTTTGGCATTATATCTGTCGATAAATGCTTTTGTTGCGCCTTTGGCACCTGCTGCGGCATAGTGTGTTGAAAAGAAAAGTCCGTAGCAAGCTTTACCGCAGAGCTCTACTGTTTCAGCAGATCCCCATGAGTCAGATCCAACAATTGGGCCTTTCCATCCAAGATCTTTTGCCTGTCGAACGATAAGGGGAACCTCGTTGTAATACTGAGGGGTAAAAAGAACCTGGGCACCTGATTTAACAATCTGAGTTAATTGAGCAGAAAAATCCGTATCTTTTGTTGTAAAGCTTTGATAAGCAACAATAGATCCTGGGCCATGCTTTTTTTCCCATGCTTCTTTAAAAACTTCAGCCAGTCCTTTTGGATAATCCGAGGCAACATCATAAAGAACAGCGGCTTTTGTAAACCCGAATTCATCGGTAATAAAATTGGCTACAACAGGTCCCTGGAACGGATCAAGGAAACAACCACGGAACACATAGGGCCTGTCAAGGGTTGTATCGGGATTGGTGGACCATGGGCTGATCATAACGGTTTTATATTTATTGGCGACTTCACCGGCAGGAATTGCCTGTTTTGAAGACTGAGGGCCAATAATGGCAAGAACATCATCCTGGGAGATCATTTTGGTGTTTGCTTTTACAGCTGATTCTGCTTTGGACTCATTATCTTCAATAACGAGTTCAACTTTATATTTTTTGCCGCCAACTTCAAGTCCCCCTGCTTTTTCAATGTCTTCAAGCCATAACATTGCAGCATATTTGGAACCTTCACCAACCTTTGGGATGTCTCCTGTCATAGGGGCATTGATCCCAATTTTAATAATCGTTTCTCTTGCACTAAAGGCTGATGTTGAAAACATCATACCAAAGGCAAAGGCCGCAACCACTAAACAAGCAATCTTTTTCATGTTACCTCCTGTTAAATA
Source organism: Pseudomonadota bacterium (assembly GCA_018812385.1). Lineage (GTDB taxonomy): Bacteria > Desulfobacterota > Desulfobacteria > Desulfobacterales > Desulfobacteraceae > Desulfobacula. Next base: position 1,244 of record JAHJDU010000089.1, on the reverse strand, counting down.
TAAATTTAAAATTTTTTAAAAGCCTCAAATTTCGTAAATTAATTGAGGTAATACCAAATCAACAAATACATTTTTGGACGATATCTAATAAGAAATCGTATGTCAATAATTAATTGTCAAATCTGAATATTCTTTAAAAATACAACACGAGCTCAATCTATAAGTAAAACCATAGATTAAGTAAAGGATAATAATCCAGGATAAATAATTATTATATAGGCGGATGAACCTTAAATTCGTTCATCTTGTAAAGCAGGGTTTTATAACTGATTTTAAGTATTTTTGAAGCTCGGGATCTGTTCCAGCCAACTTTTTCCAAAACAAAGGCAATGACTTCTTTTTCTACCTTATCTGAAGCCAGTTTTTTGATTTTTTTTAAGGAAAGATCTTCAAATAACTTGTCTGAACTTGTGGACAAGTCAACAAATTCAGAAATAATACTTGTGCGAGCATTTGAAAATTCTTGGTTTATATAAACCTGGGTTCCATTTTGTTGGTTCTCCTTTAGGATAGGAGAGGCAATTTCCGGATGTTCTTGCGTAAGCTCCTCAAATATTTTTTCCCAGGAATTTAAAATCATTTGTTTTTTAATGCAATTTTGAAGCTGACGAACATTTCCAGGCCATGGATAATTGCACAGTTTTGCAAGGATGTCTGGATCCGGTCTGGTTCCCTGGTTATCCGGATATTCTGATTTATAGAGTCTGAAATAATATTCAATAAGAGAAGGGATGTCTTCTTTTCTTTTCCTTAAAGGCGGAATATCAATTTTAATAATGTTCAGGCGATAAAATAAATCTTCCCTGAACATTTTTTGTTTCATGCTTTCTTCAAGGTTGTGGTTGGTTGCCGCAATTACCCATACATCTGTTTTATATTCCTGGTCAGATCCAAGGGGAGAAAATTCACCGCTTTGAAGCACATGAAGCATTTTAGACTGCAACGTCAGAGGCATGTCACCGATTTCATCAAGAAATAGAACCCCTTTGTCTGCTGTCTGAAATTTGCCTGGGCGTTTTTTATGGGCTCCTGTGAAAGCACCTTTTTCATAGCCGTAAAGTTCACTTTCAAGAAGTGTTTCCGGCAGTGCCGCACAATTAATTTTTACAAAGTTTTGTGAAGATCTGGCAGATTCAGCATAAAGATTTTGAGCAACGACTTCCTTACCCACACCGGTTTCACCGGTTATCAATACATTCAGGCAGGTATTGGCCACATGCTTGATCAATTCTTTTATTTTTAAG
>JAHJDU010000088.1 GCA_018812385.1 Pseudomonadota bacterium | reverse complement strand
CTTGTTACTGAGAAAAAAACAATCCAGGGCTGGGCCGGAACAGTTGAGATTGAAGAAATAAAAGGGAAAAAAATTACTGTTGTACCTATTTTAAGAGCCGGGCTTGGAATGATGGATGGTGTGTTTGACCTTATTCCCTCTGCCAGGGTCAGCGTGGTAGGATTCTACAGAAATGAAGAGACCTTAAAGCCGGTGCAGTATTATGTCAAAATGACCAGTGCCATGGAAGAAAGAATCGCCTTGATCCTTGACCCCATGCTGGCAACAGGGGGAACCCTTATCGCCACCATTGATCTGTTAAAAAAAGCTGGATGCAAAACCATAAAAGGTCTATTTTTAGTGGCAGCACCGGAAGGACTTGCAAAAGTAACTGAAAAACACCCTGATGTGGATATTTATGTGGCTGCCGTTGATGATTGCCTCAATGAAATAGGTTATATATTGCCAGGTCTGGGCGATGCAGGGGATAAGATTTTTGGCACTAAATAGTTAACACGGCCCAGGCGACAAAAACATATCTTAAAAATTTTCCAACGGTCACAAGTAAAAGGAATAAAACAAAATTAATTTTCAGTATTCCTGCGGCAACCGTCAATGGATCGCCAATGATAGGAACCCATGCAAACAAAAGGCTGAATACCCCATATTTTTTAAACCGATTTTCAGCCTTCCCAATTTCCAAGGTTGATATCCCAAAGAGTTTATTAAGCAATATCTGACTGCCCAAAACCCCTAAGCCATAGTTTAAAACAGATCCAAGCACATTCCCCGTTGTCGCAACAAAAACAGTCACATATGGACTAAAGTCATGGCTTAACAGAACCCCTAGTACCACTTCTGAACTGAAAGGCAGAATGGTGGCGGCAAGAAATGAAGCCAGAAACAGTCCTAAATAACCATATTCCGCAAGGATCTCCACGTGGTCTATATATACAATTTAAACAAGGCCTGGGTACCCTCGCTTTCCAATCCTTTTTCCTCCATTTTTTTATACAGAGACAGGGCCAGATCAAGCCCCGGGGTTTTGAGCCCTAAATGGCTTGATGAAGCTGCGGCAATGTTCATATCCTTTATAAAATGCCGGATATAAAACCCGGGCTCAAAATTTCCTGCAATCATCCTTGGGCCAAGATTATTCAATGACCATGATCCTGCTGCACCCGGCCCAATGCATTTCAGCACAGCTTCCGGGTCAAGACCTGCCTTTTTGGCATAGGCCAGGGCCTCGCACACGGCTACCATTCCTGATGCAATGGCAATCTGATTTGCCATTTTTGTATGCTGCCCTGCTCCTGATTTCCCCTGCAGCACAATATTTTTACCCATTACTTCAAAAAGCGGGAAGACTTTATCAAAGGTTTCCTTATCCCCTCCGACCATAATGGAAAGAGTGGCGTTTTTAGCGCCAAGATCCCCGCCTGACACGGGGGCATCAAGGGATTCGATGCCTTTTTCTTTTGCCTTTTCATAAATTTTAACTGCAAGGTCAGGGCTGGACGTGGTCATATCAATCACAATGGACCCTTTTTTTGAATGGTTTAAAATACCCTCATCCCCCAGATACACCTCTTCAACGTCAACGGGGAACCCGACAATGGTAATAATGACACCACATTTTGCGCTCAATTCAGATACTGTATCTTCCCACACAGCACCTTTTGACATGATATTTTCAGCTTTATGCTTTGCGCGGGTATAGACATGCAGTTTGTATCCTGCATTTAAAATATGTGTGGCCATGCTCTGGCCCATGACTCCCAAACCGATAAATCCGACAATTGTTTTCCCAGGTTCCATATCTTTTTTCCACCCCTTTAAAAAAATTAATATTTGCCCTATTAATTGCAGCTTTTCAGGGTTTAATCAATACTTGACTGCTTCAATCCGTTTAAAAAACATTTTCCCCATCTGAATGTCTGATCTAAGCTTACCCGGGCAATCGGGATGCCATGAGCACGTCCGGCCATTACCCTGTTAATTGTATTCACCAGCAGGCTGACAAAAACTATGGGGGCATGATAACAAGTCCAGGCGTGCTTTTGCGTAACTTGTGGAACCTGCAATCCCTTTCGATGAAAGCTATTTACCCAAAATGCCAATCCTGGCATTTTGGGTAAATAGACTCGGATATATCGAAAACCCAATATCAGCCCTTAATCCTTAACTAATATTCGGGGTTTAAATATTGTTGATTATCTGTGCGATGACTAAAAATTCCATCAACCACAAGAAGTGGTATCTGGCTACCATTCAGAGAACCCATGTATATTAATAGTGCTCATGTGTAAATCCGGAATTTGTCGGCAACTTAAATAGACATAGTCTGCACCTTGAAATCTTTAAGATACCAGTACAAATCAAAACATTTTTCCGTTAAAAAATGAAGCCACGACCATGCGAGTATCTTTGATTCTCGAGTAACCAACTTAAAGTGGCGAAATAAAACTTAACATCTCTTTGCAGAGATTTATTTATTCGGATATATAAACAAGCATGACAGAAAAAAATGGAATTCATGAATTAAATGCTTTTAAAGCTTTTGCCAAGACATGTGAGTTGCCTATCAGGTTAGATACCATAATAAAAAAATATCCCCCTAAACCCGATATACAATGTGACGTTATAGGTGTTGGCTCTCTTGCGTTTGAATTGGTTCGAATTATGGATCAAAAGTATTCAAATTTATTAAAGAAAAATGAAGAAACGGTAATGGAACTTCGCACACATCTTTCTAATCTTCCAAAGACTAAAAAGGAATTTTTTAACAAGCTATACTCAATGCCGGAATTTCTGTTAATTTTCTAAACGCTTGCACCTTTCGTCAGAGGAAAAAACTCTTTCCTGAAATAATTGATCATCTTTTAACACTCGATGAGCAATTTGAAGGGACAACTTTTGTAGATGGAAAAATTTTAAATCTAAAAGATATAAGAATTACAAGATACCGATTTGCAAATTTGAGGTTTCGAATTGATCATGCAAATTTCTTTTCAGATCAAGTTATAACCACTTTAAAATCAAAATTCGGAAAAGAATATAAAACTAAATATCCAATACATCTCCTGGCTTATATAGATAACACACCTATGATCCCTGAAGATATTTGGCTTCCATCAGCTGAAAAATTCATACAGACATCATTGCAGAATTCTCAATTTAAAAAGGTCTGGATCTTTGACATTATAAATAATGAAAACAAAATGACATACCCCTGATTAATAATATTGCTCTCAGTGAAAATACAAAATCAAATAACCCAGAATCAAAAAGTTATAAATAATTATCCCTGTACATACTTTTCAGTTTCCCGAAATTATCAAGGATTAAAAAATTATCTTTCAGCAAAAAAACGATAATCCCAGAGGGGGTTTTATCTTCAACTTACAATAATGGAAGATTTGGATATTTTATTTTGGCCTATCCCATATAATGGAATTTTGAATCTGAAACTAAAAAATTTACCCATACCATATCTTGTATCATGGCAAATCTTAAAAAGCCCGGACTGGTGGATGAAGCGCTTGGTAATTTGTCGAATTTGAATCCTGACAGATAATACCATATAGTCGATAGCAACCCCCAAATTATTAATTTTTCTAACTCAATACTCAAAAACACAGATCTT
>JAHJDU010000087.1 GCA_018812385.1 Pseudomonadota bacterium | reverse complement strand
GGTGTGGTAAAAATTTCGGTCGAAAGAACTTCAGGGTATTTCATGCCCAAGCTTACCATTAACATTTTTATCCATTTTTTCCCAACATACGGATCCAGCGGTTGATTGGAGGGAATGGCGTTCTTCCGAACCTTCAAATACAAAGTCTTCTCCGGGTGCTTGATATGGAAAAGCACATCGTAGGGGGTGAGTTTACCCGGTTTATTCATGCTGGTCGGAAAGGTCAATTGAAAACCGAATTCTTTGTTGACGTAAGATCCCGGTTTCGTTGGAGGTGGTGATATATTCACCCTATTTAACGATACGACCACTAATGCCATCACCAGGACAAAGAATAAACCAACCGTGACACACAGTGCGGTCTGCTGGTTTTTAAAATCTTTTTTGGATTTCATCCCGAATAGAATTCGAAGAATATTCACTCGCCTTACCAGAATCTCATATATAACCATTATGACAGTAAAAGAAACGATTACTATTGAGAAATATTTAATACCGACACCACTACTCCATTGAACGATGAAGAAACCGATTATGTAAATTATCGTGTGGTGCAGTATGTAAAATGGGAGAACGGCTTCGTTGGCATAGACCAGAAATCTATTGTTGAAGTTTAGAAATCGGCGGGCAAGGCCCAACAGGCCAATTATCCAACACCAGGCAAGCAACCCCCTGAACGCTTGAACGGCAATCCAAACTGAATGATTTTGAGGTAAGGCTATACTGTTCTCAAGAAGGTTATGTTCCGTAACCCCAGAGATTTTCAGGAAAACGCCAAAATGCGAGTCCAAATACAAAGCTGTAAAAATCAAGGCCACAACGAGGAAGGTGGTACTATACTTCCTTATCGTCTCCTGAATTCGTGAATTGCAGAAAATAAGATATCCATAGCCGAAGAACAATAAAAAGGATATTTGATCCCAATGTCCGGCTATTCTAACAACCCCTAACCCCATAGCTTCGAATAATGCTGATGCCGCGGACACGGGAAGGAAAAGAAGAAACAATGCCCAGGGGTTTACAAAAAGATACGAGATTCGCGAAATGGCGCTCTTGCCTGTATTTTTGAAAGGAATGAATAGGGGCAATAGAATCAATGAGAATAAAAAAAGGAAAAACAAGTACCACAGATGCGTTCCAAGACCAAATGGGTTAAAATTGCCTATGGGCCAAACTCCATTGAAATAGTGGGAATGATACCACTCGATAAAATTGCCACTGAAGTGTCCATGGAAAAATCTCATGACATATATTTGCGGTGGGGCTATTATAAATGTGCCAATGAAAACCAGGGGAATTGCAATACGCAAAATTCTCTCCTTGATAAACCCTCCGGCTTTACGGGATTTCAGGGAATAATGCACTGAAGCTCCTGATATAACAAAGAAGAGTGGCATTATCCACAGGGCTTCGAATTCTCTGTGAATCGATGGAGCAAAGCTTCTTATTGAATTGAAGAGGTCAGTCGTGTGATAATCAAAAATCTTACTGCAATGATGGAAGAGTATGGCCAAAATAGCGAAGACCCGCAACCAGTCCAGATAGTAAAGTCTGTCTGTTTGAGTTACATGACCGGCACCTGTAAAAGTGGATGATTGGTTTTTCATGATTGAATTCACCTTAAACGTTTAATTGGTTGGTAAGCAGTGCTATGCCGCACCAAATAATAAGCGAAAATTCATTCGGGCGATCGGCTAATGTCTATTACTACGATTTGGTTTACTTCCATTAATCCTCTAAAAAAAAGCTAACATGCAAATAACCAGCTTGTCTGGTTCATTTGATTTGTTGAAAAGTTACTGTTCTTTGGGGGAGGATTACTTTTAATTAGTGATCCATTTGGACACCAATTTCATGAATTAAATAACCATTAAAAAAATCATTAGACCAAAGGCTCAATTCATCTTTTTGCCTTGAATTTTTTAAAAATGGTTCAACGTCTTTTTTTGCCATGGAAAAATTAATCTCTTTACTTTTTTTAGAGATCATTTCAACAAGTTTCTCTTTGGTCAATGCCTCTGAAAAATCAATATGGCCTGTTTGCAACATTTTATTCTTAAGATAATGCAAGTCACATGGAATATTATTTTTCACAAACCATATTAAATCATACCAGTCACGGCCTTTGATATTGGTTCTTATTGTTCGGCATAGCAGAGCATGCATTTTGCCTGCAAACAAACTGGGTAAGGTCATGGTTTTAATGGTAAACGGAATTGGGTGGAGATGATATTTAAGGTCACTGTCAAAACCGGTTGCCGGATCCTGATCAATTTCAAATTTTATCTTCAGCACAGCATTTTTATGGGTCTTTAAATTTGAATCAATTTTTAATAAATGGACTAATGTATTTGCTTTGATGAAAGCGGAATCGATCGTACTTTTACTTTTCTTGTTTTTTTCTTTTGCAGAAACCTCAAAACCCCATAGTTCCAATTCTGATTTTACTGCACCAAGATATTTTTTAATATCGAAAGTTTTTTCCGGCTGAATTAATGAAAAATCCAAGTCTTCAGAAAAACGGTCCAGCTTATGTAAAATTCGCAATGCGCTTCCACCGTAAAAAACAGCCTTTTCATAAAATTTTGACCGCCATAAACCAAGCAAAATGATTTCCTGTATAATCTCCTTAAGTGCATTTTCATGATCATGAACTGTATTTAATTCATACCTGTTCAGCATTTGATCAATTTTTTCATCAAACATAATCTTCCTTTAAACAATTGAGCAGCAGTTTGATACTTTGCCTTCGATATCCGTTCTTGATTTCTTCTAATAAAGATAAATCAAAGTTTTTGCTAACGCTGCCATCTAATCGCATTAACTCAAGAAATTCCTTCATTTCCCTTTTCGTCGAAATATGAGTTTGCATAGCTGTCATGTCGCACACGGCCTTTTCAGGGGAGGCAATGAGAAAACTTTTTTGATCTCCTGTATCTTCAAGCTGAACCCCAATATTGAATGCCTTTTTGGGGCAATACAAATAAGAAAAGTCACCAACCGGGGTTTCAAACTGTTTTTTTCGTTTCATTGTCATGCTGATCGTTAATTCAACACGTTCCGGTATCATGTTCCAAAAAGCCATCGCGGTTTGAGCGGTTATGTAAGACGGTCCATAGATCAGATTCGCCAGGACAAACTTGTTGTAAGGCTTATTATATTCATTGCCCAACACATAAAGGCCCTTTTTAATCCTAACGATATCCTTATCCCTAAGGAGACCCCTGATCTTGTCTCTTGGCTTTTTATAATCCCTTAAAGCATGCAACAGCAAATTGTAATCAAACTCTGCGGGAAACTGAATCAAACTTTTCATGATATTTCAACCATTATGTCTAATAAATTGGACTTACTGGTCAATTTATAATTTATTAACTGGAAATTGTCAAGAAAATTTTAACGCAAAAATCACCGGTGAAATCCGGTGCATTTTTAAGTTGGGATTATTTTCTAACGTTCCTGGTTCAGGATAATCACATACCTGCTGATAACGCCCAGTATATTTTTTTTCTGCATTGCAGAAACAACTCCAGCCGTGAAGCGCTGGGACGACATGGGGGCCTGGATAATATGCGTATGATACCATCCCGTCTTTTTCAGGATATCAAGGTAGTCGTCTATGAGAATGCCGCCTTTATATTTTTCTTCTATTGCCGGTGTATTCTGAAAATCCCGCCAGTCTGCATTGATAAAAGCCATTCGTGTTGTCTTTTTGACATTTTGTTTCAGCAAAACAAAAAAGGCTTTGAGAAACAACGAAGGATATGTGCGATCATCTGGGCCGGGATCCTTCCGGGCCAGTCATCCCCGAATCTTTTATCACAATCATTGAATTCCCACTTGCGTGTGACCTTCAGGTTATCCCAGGTACAGAATCCCCATCCAAGTTCCTTGAATCGGTCATGATCATTTTTACCTTCCAGGGCCAAAGACCAGACCATGGGATCAGTCCAGCCGTGTTTTTCAGCCACCTGGGCAACGGTAAAGCCTCGGGATAACCTGAAGGTCACACGTAAATCGGCATTTAGGGAATTTGCCAATACTGGCATTTTCCCTAAATGGTAATGAATTGTCTTTTGATCTAACCCCAATCTCTTTGCGATCCTGTCCTGGGGGATGCCAAGGCGGTGCATTCGGAATATTTTGATGTCTCTGCCCATCTGGTTCACAGCGCGAAGATCGGCTATATAAGCGTCCACAGCTTGCCTTGATCGCCCGATGGCTTTCCCGATATCTGTAGAGCTGAGACTTGCGTTCCCTGAATATGCGCGCCGGGCAGTATCCCTTGCCTAATCCAGCAAACGATATAAACCGGACTTGTCAGGGCAGGGCGCAACCTCAATGGGATCGAACTTGAAACAGTCCCTGATGTTTTCGGCAAATATCCCCACCCGCCTGTGATCAATCCCCTTTCTTGGATAAATCGCCTCATCAAGGATAATTGAAGAAACAGGGATTTGTTTT
>JAHJDU010000086.1 GCA_018812385.1 Pseudomonadota bacterium | reverse complement strand
AGGATTAAGGGACTTCCCGTGGGGGTAATCTGCTCCAACGGAGCCGGCATCATCTTCCATGAAGCTGCCAAAAAAGTGGCCGAATGGGTGGTCAGATGCTCCTATGAAAAGATTCCGCTGCTCTTTATTCAGAGCTCCCCGGGTTACATGATCGGGTCCGACTCCGAACATGCCGGTATCGGAAAATTCGGAGCCGACATGGTAAGAGCTGTCGCCTGCGCCCAGGTGCCGAGGATTCAATTGGTCATCGGTCCCGACAATGGGGCGGCCAACTATGGCATGTGCGGCCGGGCTTACAAACCCCATTTCCTTTTTTCCACCATGCGGGCCAGGACCGGGGTGATGAGCGGCAAGAGCGCCGGCGGCGTTCTGCTCCACATTGAACAGGCCAAACGAAATGCCATGGGCAATCCCATGACCCAAGAAGAAATCACCGCCTTCCAGCAGAAAATGATTGATAAATATGACGGAGAGGCCCATCCCTTTTTCTGTGCATCCAGATTGTTCAATGACCGGGTGCTGAAATTTTCCGAGATCAGGGACTGGCTGGGCATGGCCTTTGAGGTCAGTCTGATAGAGCCTATAGGAGAGCCCACCTTTGGAAATTTTAGATTTTAGGAAGTGAACACGGAATCTTGGGCCCGATATTAAATGTGTTAAGGAGATAAAAATGACAGAATATGATTATTGGAAAATTTTCCCAAGAATGCCAAAAAAAGTAACCATTGGAGATATCACAGTCCGGGACGGATTCCAACATCTTGAAAAATTTATTTCAACCCCTGCCAAAATCACCTATCTTGAAGAATTGATTTTTGCAGGGTGCCGCAATATTGAGGTCACCAATCTCGGGAACCCCAGAAGTATGCCCCAGTTCAGTGATGCTGAAGAATTATTGGCCCATCTTAGGAGTACTGATTTTGTGGGAAGGGCTGCCAGAAAAGGCATTAACATGGAGGATGTGGTGTTGACAGCCATCACCATCCGGGAACCTGCTGTTGACCGGGCCATTGAACTGAAAAAAAGAGGGGTGGGCCCTGACAGGGTTTTGATGATGGTCTCCACTGAAGAGCAGCACCATTTTGCCAATTCCGGCACCACGCTTCCAAATTATTTTAAAGAAGCTGAAAGATGTATTAAAAAGTGTACAGATGCGGGCATTAAAATGTGCGGTACTGTAAGCACTATCTGGGGAAGCCCCATTGGCGGTGCCACCCAGTTAAAGGATGCAGTGGAGTTTACCAAATACTGGCTTTCCATAGGGGCCAGCGATATTGAGCATGCCGACCACGACGGAAGTGCATCTGCTGCAGATGTGTACCGGTATTTTTCCATGATCCTTGATGAAATGCCGGATACAAACCTTCATATTGCCCATTTCCATGAAACAAAAAGAGTGGCTGCAGCATCTGTTCTTGCTGCACTTCAGGCAGGCATCTGCCATTTTGAAGCCACCCTGGGCGGCCTTGGCGGTCAACCGGCCAACTTCCTGGATGACAGGCCCATCAAAGGCACAGGGGATTATTATTATGATGATGCAAGATATGTGGGGCTGGTCTGCCTTGAAGATACCCTTGTACAGATTGATGAAATGGGTATAGAACATGGATATGATGTTGACAGAATCCTGTGGCTTGGAAAACAGCTGGAAAAAACAGTTGGAACAAGATTAAGAAGCGAAGCCATGATCAACGGCAGAACCCTTAAGGAAGGTCATATGGAGTATGCCAGGCCCGGACTTGCAAAACTCAAGGAAAAACTGGGTGAAGAAACTAATCAAAGTTTTCCCCAATAATGATGACAAGGAGATGCTATGGAAAAAAAAGATAAAATCCCTCATATCAATCTAGATTATTTTGAAGATCTCACGGGAAATATAAAAAATGGTGAAAAAGGCGATGTAGATGAATTGGGAAACCGCATCAAACAATTAAGAGAAGAAAGGGGCATTTCCATTGAGGCGCTTTCCGATTTAACAGGATTTGAGATTTCCCGGCTTAAAGATATTGAAAACGGACAAGAAAAACCCCAGCTCGGAACTGTTATGAAACTTTCCAAGGCATTGGATGCTGCCGTGGGGCATCTTGTCTCGGGCAAGGGAAACCGGCTGTATTCCATTACACGGAAAAACCAAAGAAAACAGATTTCCCGTTCCTCTTCAAAAACTGGCGGCCAGAATGCTTACTCATACATGAGCCTGGCCCCTGAAGTCCAGGGCCGTCACATGGAAGCTCTGATAGTACAATTGGAAAAAATGGAAGACAAGGAAATATCTATCCATAACGGGGAAGAATTTATATTTGTTCTTGATGGTGTTGTCAACCTGACCATTGGAAAAGACACCTATGATCTTGAACCGGGAGACAGTGCCTACTACCTGTCCACCACTCCCCATTTCATTACTGCAAAAACCGATAAAGCCACCATACTTGCTGTTTTGTATGAATAAGGAGGAAATACCCATGTCAAAATGTTTGTGGCAGCCCTCTGAAGAGAGGATCAAAAGCACCAATATGTATGGTTTCATGAACCTTGTAAATGAAAGATATGGCACTGAATTTACACAATATCCTGATCTGTGGGAATGGTCCGTGGAAAACCTTGAGGATTTCTGGACAATTACCTGGGAATTTGTTGATATCAAGGCCTCCCAGACCTTTGACAAGGCTATTGATGATCCAAATAAAATGCCCGGGGCAAAATTCTTTGTCAATTCCAAACTTAATTTTGCTGAGAACCTTTTGCGCTTTAGAAATGACCGTCTGGCCATTGTGTTCAGGGGTGAAGATTCTGTCAGAAGGACTTTGACCTATAACCAGCTCCATGATGAAGTTGCAAAGACAGCAGCCTCATTAAAAAAACTTGGTATCCAGAAAGGCGACCGGGTGGTGGGATTTGTCCCTAACATGCCTGAAAGTATAATTGCCATGCTGGCTGGTGCAAGTCTTGGCGCTGTCTGGTCTTCCTGCTCTCCTGACTTTGGCATCAAAGGGGTTCTGGACAGGTTCGGACAAACCCAGCCCAAAGTATTGTTTACGGCAGACGGATACTTTTTCAAGGGCAAACCCATGGACAGCATTGAAAGAATTGCCGGCATTGTCAAGGAAATCCCTTCCATTAAAAAAATTGTCGTGATTCCCTATGTATCGCTAAAACCTGATATCAGCAGTCTTCCCAATGCTGTATTGTATGAAGAATTTAAAGATCCTGATGCAAAAGAAATTGATTTTTTGCAGATGAATTTTGATGATCCCCTTTATATCATGTATTCTTCCGGGACCACGGGTCTTCCCAAATGCATGGTACAGAGTGTGGGCGGAGTTCTCTTACACCAGAAAAAAGAATTGGT
>JAHJDU010000010.1 GCA_018812385.1 Pseudomonadota bacterium | reverse complement strand
CTGAAAAATATTGAAATAGCTGGGAAAACAGGGACTGCTCAAGTTTATAGTATTAAAAAAGATGATAAAAGAGAATCCAAAGATTTGAAGTATTCTTTAAGGGATCATGCCTGGTTTGTCTGCTATGCCCCTGCAAAGAACCCTGTTATTGCAATATCTGTTCTGATTGAACACGGAGAGCATGGATCAAGTACTGCTGCTCCCATAGCCAGCGCTTTGATAGAACAATATATTCAAGGATCTTTTAAAGAAAAAATATTACCGGAGTAGCTCATGTTTGACAGGCGGTTAATAAAGAATTTTGACTGGGGCCTTATGGCTTTGATCCTTTTAATTGGTATGGTCGGTCTTGGCATTTTATACAGCGCCCTTACCGCCGGAAATGAGACAAATGCTGTCCACATTCTTTTTAAAAAACAGATGATCTGGATGGGTGCCGGGTTTATAGTAATGATTATCATACTGATGATTGATTTTAGAGCTCTGGATAAAATGAATTTATTTATTTATGCACTCTGCGTTGGACTTTTGATCAGTGTTATTCTTTTCGGGCAGCTTGGCGGTGGTTCCAGACGATGGCTTCTTATTGGGTTTGTCAGGATTCAGCCCTCTGAATTGATGAAAATTGCCTTGATTATAAGTCTGGCATCTGTTTATTCAACTTCGATTTCCAATACAGGGCTCAATTTTAGAAAATTGATCAAACCGGCAGTATTATGTGTGATTCCATTTGTTTTAATAGTAAATCAGCCAGATCTTGGGACAGGCTTGCTCTTACTTTTAATTGCCGGCTCAATTACCCTGTTCGTCAAGGTAGAGCGAAAAGTATTGTATATATTGTCAGGTATTTGTCTTGCTGCTGCTCCTTTGCTCTGGTATGGATTAAAAGCTTATCAAAAATCAAGGATATTGACCTTTTTAAATCCTGACCGGGATCCCCTTGGGGCAGGATATCATATTATCCAATCAAAAATAGCCATTGGATCGGGGATGTTGACAGGCAAGGGTTTTTTAAAAGGAACCCAGAATGCACTATCCTTTTTACCGGAACATCATACGGATTTCATCTTATCTGTCCTTGCGGAAGAATGGGGGCTTATGGGGTGCAGCATTCTTTTATTGCTTTATTTAATTTTTTTATTCTGGGGATTAAATATTGCTTATAATTGTCGTAATATATTTGGCTCCATTCTTGCGTTCGGTATCACAACCATGATTTTCTGGCAGATATTTATCAATATCGGGATGGTCATGGGACTCATGCCTGTTGTTGGTGTGCCTTTGCCCCTGGTATCCTATGGCGGATCTTCAGTGATTACCAATATGGTGGGTTTTGGGATTCTTTTAAATATCAGTATGCGTAACTTTTCATCCAATTAAAAATTAAAGTAAGCCATAAAATTTTATTGTTTTTTTAGAAAAATCTTTAAAAAATTATTTGCCGAGGCTTGAAATATTTTGTTTTTCAATGTTGACAAATGATTGCCTGGATGTTACTCAATTCTCGATTTAATTGGAATTTAGACTGTTTTTGTGTAAAAATAGTCAGTTGGATATAAGCAGTTGATTTTTTTATAATTATTTCCTGGCAGGAGAGTTTTTTTTATAATTATTTCCTGGCAGGAGAGTTTTTTTTATAATTATCAACTGTTGGTTGGAATTTTTTTATAATTATTAACTGGCGGAGGGGATTTTATGATAACTGTGATTCCTGATATATCCTTGGTATATCAGATGATCAATTTCCTAATCCTGCTTTTTGTGCTCAATCTGGTTCTGTATAAACCAATCCGAAATGTTCTTCTTGAAAGAAAGGCAAAAATTGAAGGTATGCAAGAGGGGGCTCAAAAAGCCTCAAATGACCTTGTTGCTGGAGAAGATGCATACAAAGATGGGTTGAAACAAGCCAGATCTAAAGGATTGAAAGAAAAAGAAGCCTTTATAGAAGCAGCATCTCAAGAAGAAAAGGAAATAATTGACAAGATTAACAAGAAAGCTCAGGCCAACCTTGCCGAGATTAAAAAGCAGGTTGCAGATGAGACTGAGCAGGCCCGCAAATTGCTTGAAAATGAGGTGGAGGCATATGCCAAAGCCATAGGCGAAAAGATTCTGGGGAGGGCCTGTTAATGAAAAAAGCTGGAATGTATAAAAAACTGCCACAGGTTGTTTTTTTTGTTTCAACACTTGTGGTGGCAATGAGCAGTATAGCTTTTGCAGCTTCCCCAGGCGGAGAAGTGCACAATACCTGGCTTAAAATTGATACCTGGAAAGTCTTGAATTTTGGTATTCTTGCTGTTGCTGGATTTTTTCTTGCAAGAAAACCCGTTGCTCAATTTTTCTCATCCCGTGCAAAAAATATAGAAGATGAGATTAAAGAGCTTGAACTAAAAAAAGCAGAGGCCCAAAAGAAACTTGCCGAATACCAAGCCAAGTTTAAAAATCTTGATCAGGAATCTAAAAAGATTGTT
>JAHJDU010000085.1 GCA_018812385.1 Pseudomonadota bacterium | reverse complement strand
GTCTTTTTGGATTGCTTTTTTCAAGGAGCTTCTTATCTTATCGAAACAGTGCCTGACCGAAAACCTGATGGTTTTCGGTCGAGCACTAAATATGAAAAGAAATAATTGCGCTGGGCGCTGGGAGTATATATGAGTAAGGTAATTGCAATGTCTGGCAAGGGTGGAGTTGGAAAAACAACGGTTTCAGCACTTGTGATCCGATATTTTATAAATCATCAGAATGATCCGATTCTTGCCATTGATGCAGATCCAAATAGTAATCTGGGTGAAACCCTTGGGATTAGTATAGAAAAAACAGTGGGTGATATCCGGGAAAATTTCATGAAAGATCCCCAGGGTGTTCCCTCTGGTATGGATAAAATGCTGTATCTTGAAATGCTCATGAACCAGGTGTTGATAGAGCAGAAGGCCTTTGATCTTCTGGTCATGGGCCGTCAGGAAGGTCAGGGATGTTATTGCATGGTTAATAATATTCTTAACCGGTTTGCCGAGGAACTGGAAGGCAATTATAAATATCTTCTAGTGGATAATGAAGCCGGGATGGAGCATTTAAGCCGGAGAACCAGTGGTAAGGTAGACATCCTTCTCATGGTCACGGACTATGCCTTAAGGGGCCTGAGAGCTGTGGGTCGAATCAATGAAATGCTGGGTGATCTTAAGCTTAGTGTAAAACATAAGGGTCTGATCGTTAACCGGGCACCAGAAAACTTAAGCAAAGCTTTTCTGGATGAGGTTGAAAGTATAGGAGTTCCAATACTGTGCACCATACCTGATGATAATAATCTTCTTGAGTTTGATATGGAAAGACGATCGCTTCTTGAACTGGATGATGATTCTCCGGCAGTTGTTGCCATTAATCAGATGATGGAAAAGGTTAAAGAAATAATAGGTTAAGTATGGGATATGTATTTGATTTTAAAGATGCAGGATTATATGATGCCTGGTTTGACCAGGCTAAAAACAGGTATTGTCTTGATCTTGAAATCAAATTAATGATGGATCTTTTGTCCCCGAAAAGAGGACAGCGGATCCTTGATATCGGCTGCGGAACGGGAATCAGCCTTGAGCCCTTGCTGGACAAAGGGCTAAATCTGACGGGGTTGGACCCTTCCCAATATATGCTGGACCTGGCATCAAAAAGGCTTGGAAACAAGGTGGATCTTCACAGGGGTGTGGCTGAGGAACTTCCCTTTGAGGACAATGCCTTTGATTCTGCCTTTTTTTTTACAAGCCTTGAGTTTACAGACCGCCCTGCCAAAGCCATTGAAGAAGCCTGCAGAGTGGCAAAGGATTCAGTGGTTCTATGCGTTTTAAACCGGCATGCGCCGTTAAACATGGTCAGGCGGGTTAAAAGTTTTTTTGTGCCCAATATCTATACCCATGTCCATTTTTTCAGTATCTGGGAACTTAAACAGATTTTGTTTGCTATCCTGGGAAATGTTCCAATAAAATGGAAGACAACCCTGCAATTTCCCTTTGCCTGCGGACGTATGGCCAGGTTTGTAGAAAACTTTCAAATTGTTCAAAAATCATTTTTCGGTACACTCATTGCCATGAGGATCCAACCTGTGCCAAAATTTCGGACAAAACCCCTGGTGCTGAAAGTGAGAAAGGCAAAGGCCTATAACCCTGCATCTGGATTAGCCACACGAATGAGGCAGTAAAAATGGAAACCCTGATCTATGAAAAACTGGATGGCAAAAGAGTAAAATGTCATATCTGCCATCATTTCTGTATCATCAAAGATGGGAAAAGGGGAATCTGCCAGGTTCGTGAAAATAAAGGGGGCACGCTTTTATCCCTTGTATATCCAAAAGTAATTGCAACCAGTGTTGACCCCATAGAGAAAAAGCCTTTGTTCCATTTAAAACCGGGCTCATTTTCCTATTCCATTGCCACGGTGGGGTGTAATTTTAAATGCTCTTTTTGTCAGAATTCCAATATTGCCCAGATGCCCCAGGATTACAACGGGATGATCCAGGGAAAAGATTTATCGCCCGAATCCATTGTTAAAGAAGCCATAAAAACCGGTTGCAAAAGCATTTCATATACATATACAGAACCCACCGTGTTTTTTGAGCTGGCCCTTAGGACAGCAAAGCTTGCTAAAAAGAAAGGGCTGTTAAATATTTTTGTCACCAATGGTTACATGAGTCAAGAGCTTCTTGAAATGGTTTCTCCTTTTCTTGATGCAGCCAATGTGGATTTAAAAGCATTTAATGACAGGTTTTATCAGACCTATTGCAAGGCAAGGCTTGAACCGGTTAAAAAAAATATTAAACAAATGAAGGACATGGGAATCCTGGTGGAAATAACCACCCTTCTCATCCCGGGATTAAATGATGATGAAAATGAAATTTGTGCAATGGCAGACTATATTGCCAATGATCTGGGTTGCGAAACACCCTGGCATATTTCAAGATTTCATCCCAGCTATAATATGAAGGACAGACCCAAAACTCCTTTTTTGTCCCTGGAAAATGCATATTCAGCAGGTAAGGCAGCAGGCCTTTTTTATGTTTATATTGGGAATGTACCGGGTCAATCTTCTGAAAACACCTATTGTTCTTCCTGCAATGAACTTTTAGTGAAACGATATGCCTATCAGATAGAAAATTATATGCAGGAAGGTGGCAAATGCCCTAAATGTGAGACTATTACCTATGGTATATATTGAGATGTGAGTTTTGAGATATGAGTATTGAGAATAATATTGTCAGTTTAACATCCCTTTTGAAAAAAAAGATATTGGTTTACGGGAGAATGATTAAGTTTTCCCATACAATTTTTGCCCTGCCCTTTGCATTGTCTGCAGTGGTAATGGCCTGGGAGCATCATTCGCCCGCCATCTTGGATCTTTTCTGGATCTTAACGGCCATGGTGGGGGCAAGATCTGCGGCAATGGGGTTTAACAGGATCGTAGATGCAGATATTGATCTTAAAAACCAGCGTACAGCCATAAGGGAAATCCCTTCAGGATTATTGTCAAAAAAGGAAGGTTTTCTTTTTGTGGCACTGTTTTCACTGGTCTTTATTTTCAGTGCAGCCATGCTGTCCCTCCTTTGTTTTATACTTTCCTTTCCCGTATTATTTTTTTTATTTTTTTATTCCTATACCAAGCGGTTTACAAAATATTGTCATCTTTACCTTGGATTTGCCATCAGTCTTGCCCCCCTGGGCGCCTGGGTGGCCATTACCGGGACCTTGTCATGGAGCATTATTTTTTTAAGCCTTTCCCTTATGACTTATATTGCCGGGTTTGATATCCTCTATGCCTGTCAGGACATTGATTTTGATCAAAGCCAGGGCCTTTTTTCCCTGCCGGCAAAAATCGGACCCCAAAATGCCATGGGCATTTCTTCAATGCTCCATGTGTCCTTCTTTGTTTTTCTTTTTACCATGTATGCCACATTTGATATGCACCCGGTTTTCTTAGTGTTTTTAGTGATCATCGGACTCCTTTTGATTGTAGAGCATAAAATTGTGACTTCTGATAATTTAGAGCATATTAATATGGCTTTTTTCCATGTGAATTCATTGATTTCCGTTC
Source organism: Pseudomonadota bacterium (assembly GCA_018812385.1). Lineage (GTDB taxonomy): Bacteria > Desulfobacterota > Desulfobacteria > Desulfobacterales > Desulfobacteraceae > Desulfobacula. The sequence continues at coordinate 10,169 of JAHJDU010000085.1, read as the reverse complement.
TCCTTTTTATTGCCGTACTTATACAGAGTTTTTTTAAATGAGAAATAAAAACCATATCTTTGCCATCTTCAGATCATTTGTCCATGGTTCTTTATCATGAAGGGGATCTTGACTCATATAGAAGAGAACACAAGCCTTTGGTTTATCATTGATACCCTTAAGAAAAATGGATTCCAGGGCTATATTGCCGGGGGTGCGGTAAGGGATATCCTGCTGCAGAAAAAACCTGATGATTTTGATATCCTGACCAATGCATCCATAAAAGAGTTGACATCCCTTTTTAAGGGTCAGAAAGTTAAAACCATGGGGAAAACCTTTCCCATTTGTACTATAAACGGCATTGAAATCTCTTCTGGCCGGGCAAAATTTCATCTATCTGATTTCCCTGAATCAGATCTGGCCCAGAGAGATTTTACCATCAATTCAATGGCCTGGGACCCCATATCTAAAAAGATTATTGACCCTTTTAACGGGAAAAAAGATCTTGAAGATGCCATGATCAGATTTACAAAGGATCCTGAAAAAAGAATTGCTGAAGATCCTGCAAGAATGGTCAGGGCCTGCAGGTTTGCAGCCTTGATAAACGGATCATTTTCTCTTTCATCTCTTGAGCTCATACTTGCCAATAAGGATAAACTGGATACATTAGTTGCAAAAGAAAGAATCCTTCGTGAAATAATAAAGGCAATGGGGTTAAAAAGACCCTCCCTGTTTTTCAAGGCGTTGAAAAAAACAGGGCTATTGTCTAAGATTTTTCCAAGTCTTGATCGCTGCCATGGCCTTGACGGCGGCCCCCATCATGGTGAGACTGTTTTTGAACACAGCATGATGGTGGGAGATGCCCTGCCAGAAAACCTGCCTGTTTTAAGGCTCGCAGGATTTTTACATGATGTGGGCAAATTTGATGCAGCAAAAAAAACTGATGGCAGAATAACATTTGCCGGCCATGAAAATGAGACTAAAGCCGTGATCCATGATCTTGAAAGATTAAGGTTTTCCAATAAGGATATTGCCTATATCACGTCTTTGATTAATACCCATATGAGACCCTTGACGGACCAGACGACTCCGAAAGCAGCCAGAAGGCTGCTTTCGATGCTGGATAAATCAGGACTTGATTATGGGGATTTCATGCGCATGAGGATCGCAGATAAAAAAGGGAATCTGGCTAAAAGGCCATATACTATTTCCCAAATTCGTATCAGGTTGAAAAAATTGTTCGCCAAGATGCAAGGGCAAAAAGCTTTTCAGATGAACCATCTTAAGATCAGTGGAAATGATATTATCCGGATCCTGGGTATTGCACCCGGACCTGATGTTGGTAAGATAAAGCAGCAGCTGTTTGAAATGGTATTGGATGATCCTGAATTGAATAATTATAATGATTTAAAAAAACTATGCCTTTCTTTGTAAATAAAAAAATAATTCTCATACTCGGATGCCTGACCCCGTCTATGATTAAAGGATATTGGTAATGAGTGATGTTGTATTGATAAATATTACGGGCAGAGACAGAAAAGGACTGGATGCAAAATTTACAGGGATTCTGGCAGAATATGGTGTGAACATCCTTGATATTGGTCAGGCCGTCATCCATGAGCATATTTCCTTTGGCATTCTGGCTGAAATTCCGGATTCAAAAGATTTTTCGTCAATTTTTAAAGATATGTTGTTTGAAGGCCACAACATGGGGCTTAAGATAGACATTAAGTCAGTTGAAGCGGATCATTATGAAAAATGGGTCCATGAACAGGGAAAAGAAAGAAGAATCATCACCCTGCTTGGCAGGACCATAACAGCCCGGCAGATTTCCGCTGTTGCATCCATCATAGCGGAAAATAACCTTAATATTGACGGCATCACGCGCCTTACGGGGCGGATCTCCCTTGAAAAGCCCCAGGCCAATCCAAGGGCGAGCGTACAGCTTTCCGTCAGCGGACAACCCTTAAGTATTCTTGATATGCGAAGAAAATTTATGGAGATTTCCCAGAAAACCGGGATTGATATCTCTTTTCATGTGGATAATATTTACAGGAAAAACAGAAAACTGGTTGTCTTTGACATGGATTCAACATTGATCCAGGCAGAAGTCATTGTCGAGCTTGCAAAGCTTGTCGGTGCGGGGGAAAAGGTAAATAAAATTACTGAATCTGCCATGAGAGGAGAAATGGATTTTAAAGAAAGTTTTAAAAAAAGGGTGGCGCTTTTAAAAGGGATAAAAGAGGAACAATTGGCGAACATATCAAGGAACCTGCCATTGACCGATGGAGCGGAGCTTGTCACCAAGACCCTGAGAGGTCTGGGGTATAAGTTAGGTATTTTGTCCGGAGGATTTACCTTTGTGGGGGAATATTTAAAGGATAAGCTTGGATTTGATTATATGTATGCCAATGAGCTGGATATTGAAAATGGTGTGGTGACAGGAAAAGTTGTCGGTGATATTGTGGATGGCGAAAAAAAGGCAATACTGCTGAGGCAGATTGCCCAAAGGGAGAATCTTGCCCTTGAACAGACCATTGCCGTTGGTGATGGTGCCAATGATCTTCCCATGATCAGCATCGCAGGCTTAGGGGTTGCCTTTAATGCCAAACCCGTTGTTCGGCAAAACGCATCCAATGCCATTTCAAGTGTTGGTCTTGACGGGCTTTTATATCTGATCGGCCTTCATGAAAGAGAGATTAAACAGGAAGTCAGGCCGGTGACAGGGTATTAATATGGTTAGCCTGAAGGTCACAAGTAACATAGAGGTCACAAGTAACATAGAGGTCACAAGTAACATAGAGGTCACAAGTAACATAGAGGTCACAAGTAACATAGAGGTCACAAGTAAAATGAAACAACTTGCCCGTGACGTTAAAGCGCTTGAAGATAAGCTTGCCGGTTGTACCCGTTGCGGGACCTGCCAGGCCCATTGCCCTTTGTTTGCCCAGACCCGCCAGGAAGCAGATGTGTCAAGGGGCAAGCTTGCCCTGATCAATGGGTTGATAGATCAGATGTTTGATGATGCAAAAGGGGTGAACCAGCGCCTTTCCCGATGCCTTTTATGCGGGGCCTGTGCCCATGGCTGCCCCAGCAGCGTCAATACAATTGAAATTTTTTTAAAGGCAAGGGCCATCATTACCCAATATCTGGGGCTGCCTTTTTCTAAAAAAATGATATTTAAAAAACTTCTTTGCCGCCCTGAAACCTTTAATGACATCATGGGGATGGTTGCCCCATTTCAAAAATTCTTTTTTAAAAAAGAGCAAAACCCCCAGGGAACCTCCTGTGCCAGGATTGCATCTCCTTTGCTGCGGCACCGCCATATTGTACCCTTGAAATCAACAGCCTTTAATAAAACCCTTAAAAACATGGATTACCAGGGTAAAGGAAACGGCATAAAGGTGGCGTTTTTTGTTGGATGCCTCATAGATAAGGCCTTCCCCAATATTGCCCACAGCGTCATTGATGTGTTAGAGCATTTTAATGCCCAGGTATTTATACCTTCTAATCAGGGGTGTTGCGGTATACCAGCCCTTGCATCAGGAGATGGGCAAACCTTTGAGAGCCTTGTGAAAATACATGTAAATCTTTTTTCAAAAGAAAAATTTGATTACCTTGTGACGGCCTGCGCCACATGTTCATCAACCATTATAAATCTATGGCCTTCTTTGTTAAAAAATGGTGATAAAAAACTGTTAGGCCAGGTTGAAGCTTTGGCCCGGAAAACGGTGGATATCAGCTGGCTTTTGGAAAAACGTTTTGATTTGTCCCTTGGAATGTCAAAGGAGGAGGGACCAAAAGAAGTGATTACCTATCATGACCCCTGCCACCTTAAAAAATCCCTTGGGGTATTTAATGAGCCCCGGCAGGTCATTCTTGCTTCGGGCAATGAATTAAAAGAGATGAAAGAAAGTGATACCTGCTGCGGCATGGGGGGAAGTTTTAACTTTGACCATTATGATCTTTCATCTGAAATCGGCCTTAAAAAAGCAAGAAATATTATGGATACAAAATGTTCAACCGTGGCAACTTCCTGCCCTGCCTGCATGATGCAGATTTCTGATATGCTGGCAAAACAGCGACAACCGATTCAGGTCAAGCATCCTGTGGAGATTTATGCTGAAGCACTACGAGCTAATAGTAAGGCGTTGGATCTTTAATGCCGGCTTCTTTAAATCCTTTTATTCTGTGAAGGCAAGAGTCACACCTGCCACAGGACCGGCCTTTTTCATCCGGGTCATAGCAGGACAGGGTCAAGGCATAATCCACCCCTAATGCCATTCCCGTTCGAATAATCTGGGCTTTGGAAAGATGTATTAAAGGGGTTTCTATCTTTAGTATGGTTTCTTTTGTCACTCCTGTTCTGGTGGCAAGATTGGCCATTTTTTCAAAGGCCTCAATAAACCCGGGCCTGCAGTCAGGATACCCTGAATAATCCACTGCCGTAACTCCGATATAAATGGATGACGCCTTTAAAACTTCTGCCCAGGCCATGGCATAGGATAAAAAAATTGTATTCCTGGCCGGAACATAGGTGACAGGAATCTCGTCCCCACATACTTCATCAAGTGTATCATGCTTGGGAACTATGATATCATCGGTCAGGGCAGATCCGCCAAATTGTCTTAAATCAATATCAATAATCTTATGGACCTTTGCGCCCATGGCCAGGGCAATTTTTTTAGAGGCGTCAAGTTCAAGTGAATGACGTTGTCCATACCTGAAACTTAAGGCGTAAATCTCTTTGCCTTTTGATTTTGCAATGGCCATGGCAGTGGTGGAATCAATTCCGCCACTGGAAAGGACAATGGTTTTTTCCATCATGTTTTTTATTAAACTCCTCGTTTGTCAGGATCCCATATGATCTTGTGCTGCTGCAAAGAAAGCCTTGCCGGCAGATGATCATCAAGCATCCAGGTTGCAATGGTTTCAGAAGAGATACAACCAAAAACAGGAGAAAGGTGAATTTTTTTTGGTGAAATCCCGGATAAGTCATTTTCAATGATGGATTTTGCAAACGTATAGTCTTTTCGGGAACCGATAACAAATTTGATTTCATCGTGTTTTGTTAATAAAGGGATATTTTCTGAAAAAAAACTATCAGATTCATGGCTGGAAGGGCATTTGATATCCATGATTTTTATGCATCCAGGTGGAAGGTTTTTAATACTTTTACTGCCATTGGTTTCAACCAGGACCTGATATTCTTTTTTCAGGAGCATGGAGATCAGGGCTGGTGTATTATCCTGCAGCAGAGGTTCGCCACCTGTGATTTCCACAAGGCCACATGGGTAGGACTTAAGTTCTTTGAAAATTTGATCAAAGGTCATAACGCAAGATTCTTTTCTGGCATAAGGGGTGTCACACCAGGAACAATTCAGATTGCATCCCGAAAGTCTTATGAAAATGCAGGGCAGTCCGGTAAAGGTGGATTCCCCCTGTAGACTGTAAAAAATTTCGCAAACATCAATATTAAACAACAATTACGCCTCCTGAAAAGAAGACCCGCATCCCGGGCTTTCAAGGACCATCACTTTGCTGACCCTTATGTGCTCTGTGTTAAGGCGCTGGGAAAGCTCGGTAAATAAAAACTTGGAAAGGGTTTCAGAGGTTGGATTAATATTGGCAAAGGCCGGGTTTTCATTGAGAAAGGTATGATCAAGTTTGCTTAATACATCTTTTAAAGCAGCCTGTACATCCAAAAAATCAATGCCGATCCCAAGCTGATTAAGTTTTGTGCATTGGATATAGGCCTCAACGATCCAATTGTGACCGTGCATATTGGCGCAGGCTCCATCATAGCCTTTCAATACATGGGCGGCTGCAAAATAATCTTTTATATAAACTTCATATAACCCCGGCATAAAACCTCCTTAAATACCATAACCTTTGTTTTGAAGCAAAAAAGCCGGCAGCCATGGAAACCACCATGAATACCGGCCATTGTAAGTTCGTGGTAGCGACGCAGAGAATTGAACTCCGGACCCTGCGGATATGAGCCGCATGCTCTAACCATCTGAGCTACGTCGCCAAAAAACCCCGAATAAATATCATAGATATGCTGTAAACGTCAATATTTAATTTATGGAATATTTATTGCTTTATCAAAGCCGGCAACTTTAATAGTAAAATTCTCTAATTTTTCCGGAAGGTCGGAAAATACGACCATAAAAGGAACGCTGGCACCGGGTGCCACATTGACATTGATTTTATGGGCACCCTCTTTCAAGGTAAGAAGGGTATTGATGTCTGAAATATTCCCGGTTTTAAGCATGTCCTCCGTGATAATATTTCCGCAAAATACATTTTTTATTTTTGCTTCCTCTTTATTTTTTGTGATCAATGCTCCCCGAATTTCAATATGACTATAGGAAATATTTGACGGATTCTCAATCCGCCCTGTAATGACAAACAGAGTGCCTGCAGTGGAATTGGTAACAAAACGACCATTCACACTTTTTTGATTGGGAATGGGCTTGGCCTCTGATATTTCCGGAATCGGCTTTTTAATATATTGATCAATAGCAGGGAGTTTATATCCGGTCATGACACTGGCGATATAGGCTCCGATGGCCAAAAGGAAGACCAACAGCAGTATGATAACAGGTATTCTGAAAAAAGATTTCTTTTTTTTCTTTGTGGGTTTTGGCTTTGCAGTTACAATAGGTTTTGGTTTTGCAGTTACAAAGGGTTTTACGATGACCTTTCTTTCTTTTTTTGGGGGGGGATCAACTTCGTTGGCCTTTTCTTCAGGCAGGCCTATTTTTGTCTTGGTTTCTTTTTCTAAACTTTCAACATCTTCTGTAATTTCTTTTTCTGGTGTAACAGAAGATTCTGCTTCGTCAAAAGAAATCGGGTCATCTTCAATGGGCTTAGATTTAATATCATCATCTTCAAATTCTTCAAAATTTTCTATAACTTCACTCTTTTGGGACAGGATTTCTTCTTCCATGTCAAATGTATTTTCTTTAAAGGAAAAATCATCATCTATTTCCAGGTCATTTTCGTTGAACTCTAGATAGGGATTGTCTATTTCAATATCAGAATCTTTTGAGGAAAGGTCGAGGTCTTCCATTTCAAGGTCAGAATCTTTTGAGGAAAGGTCGAGGCTTTCCATTTCAAGGTCAGAATTTCCTTTAAAAAGGTCATCATCATCCAGGTCAGATTCAAAATCAAAGTCAGATGCTTCTTCAGGCGTTTGTTCTATCTCCCAGGGTTCCGAGGCTTTGGGTTCTGCTTCCTCTGGTTCAGATTGCCAGGGTTCAGGCTCCTCTGGATCAGGCTGCTCAGGTTCAGACTCTTCGGGTTCCGGTTGCCAGGTTTTCTGCTCTTCTGGTTCAGGCTGCCAGGGTTCAGGCAGCACGGTTTCAGGCTCCCGGGACAATGGATATGCTGTTAAAATATGGTTGCAGACAGCGCAACGGCATTTTGAGCCGCCCTCTTTGACAAGAGAATCGTCAAGGTTGAAACGGGTTGAGCACTTATTGCAGGTAATAATCATTGGATTCTCCTTCTCCCTATAGTTTCATGTCATAGATGGCTGGAAGGTTCCTGTATTTTTCATTATAGTCCAGTCCAAACCCGATAATAAATCCTTTTTCAAGTGAAAAACATGAATAATCAACATCAATTTCTACCTCACGTCGCTCACGTTTGTCAATCAAACTGCAAATTTTAATGGGCCTGGGATGTAATAATGTGATGCATTCAATCATGATATGACTTATAGCCCTGTTTTTTCCAGTTGTTGAATAAGTTCTTTCTGTTCTTCTGTCAGTTTTTTGGGCATGGATATATTAATCACAACAAAGAGATCTCCGCAACCATTTCCTTTCATTTGGGGAATCCCGTGTCCGGGTATCCGCATCTTTGCCCTGGGATTTGTTCCGGCAGGAACCTTCAGATTGATGGTCATTCCGTCCGGTGTCAAAACTTCTATGGTATCCCCGAGCAGAGCCTGGGAGAGTAAAATTTGTTTTGAGAGCAAAACATCATTGCCTTCAATTGTATATTCCTTTGACGGGATAAGAATAGATTTAATATAGAGATTGCCGGGAGGGCCTCCGTTGGGGCTCATACTCCCTTTTTCAGCAAGCCTGATTTTTTTACCCTGGGTGAGTCCTTTGGGAATTGTTACTTCTATGGCCTTTGCAATGCCGCCCTGATTGATGGTAATGGTTTTTTTGGTACCATTGATTATTTCATGGAGGGTTAAAGGCAGTTCATATTCAATGTCTTTTCCTTTCATTGGGGGTTGTTTCTGCTGTCCAAAACCACCACCGCCCATATTATTGAAAAATGAATTGCCGCCCATGCCGGAAAAGCCGCCGCGTTGTCCGCCCCTGCCCTGGGCCGAAGAAAATCCACGGCCCTGGGAGCCGCCAAACCCGAATTCCTTTAAAATATCACCCAAATCAAAATTTCTGAAAATATCTTCCTGGGAGAATCGTTGCTGAAAATCTGCTGATCCATAGGTGTCATACTGGTTTCTTTTTTCAGGATCACTCAAAACAGCATAGGCTTCACTGATTTTTTTAAATTTTTCTTCCAGAGGTTTATCCCCTTTTGTTTTGTCGGGATGGTATTTTAAGGCAAGTTTTCGATATGCTTTCTTGATTTCAGACGTATCTGCTGTTTTATCAATCCCTAGAATTTTGTAATAATCTTCAGCCATATGTTATCCTTGTATAATTTAATTACATACCCCATAAATAGTGCCTGAACGAAAACCTTGTTCAGGCACGGTTTTAAGTTTTAGGTTTTAAGTTTTAAGCTAAATCCTAAAACCTAAGTCCTAAAACAATCTCGGATAGTTGCAAGTCTCTAACCAAAATTGGAAAACTATATTTCTGACTTTTCGTTCAGGCACTAAATAGTAAGTTTTAATCGGTTTAAGTCAAGCTTTGTTTTTTGTTGTAAATGCGGAAATTGCAACCATTAATACTGAGATGGCCGCTGGTGTCATCCCGTCAATTCTGGAGGCCTGCCCCAGTGATTTCGGCAGGACTTGATTCAGTTTTTCCTTTAATTCGTTTGAAAGGCCATGGGTCTGGGAATAATTAAAGTTTTTCGGGATATTTATTTTTTCCAGGTCCTTATATTTTTTTATTTCATTGAGCTGCCGCAGAATATATCCTTCGTATTTTATCTGGATCTCAACCTGGTGCTCAGCCCTTTCCAGAACAGGTGCCAGCTGCGGGCAGATTTCTTTTAAAGCCGAATAATCAAGCTCAGCTCTTTTTAAGAGCTGCTCAAGTTTTACCCCGTTTGTTATTGGATTTGTTCCTTTGGAAAGCAAAAAATCATTAACCTTCCGGGTGGGCTTTATTATGGTTTTTTTAAGGCGTTGGATTTCTTTTTGCGTCTGGGCCTGGATCTCTTTGCAGAAATTTAAGGTATCATCATCCACAAGCCCCAGGGCATTTCCTATCCTGGACAATCTTAAATCAGCATTATCTTCCCTTAGCAGCAAGCGATATTCAGCCCTTGATGTAAACATCCTGTAAGGTTCTTTTGTGCCCCTTGTTACCAGATCATCCACCATAACCCCCATATAGGCCTGGGAGCGGTCAAGGATAAAGGGTTCTCTTTTCTGGATGGCACAGGCCGCATTAATGCCGGCCCATAGCCCTTGCGCCCCGGCTTCTTCATACCCTGATGTGCCATTTATCTGTCCGGCCAGAAAAAGCCTTTTTATTTTTTTGGTTTCCAGGCTGGAAGATAATTCCAGAGGATTGATATAATCATATTCAATGGCATAGGCAGGCCTCATGATGTCGGCTGCTTCAAGACCTTCTACAGACCTGACAACTTTATACTGGATTTCCAAAGGCAGGCTGTTTCCAAGTCCTGAGGCATAAATTTCCTTTGAGTCCATGCCTTCATATTCAAGGATGATATGGTGGCTGTCCCGGTCGGGAAATTTAACGATTTTATCTTCAAATGAAGGGCAATACCTGGCAGAGCTGCCTTTGATATGGCCGCCATAAAGTGCAGAAAATTTAAGGTTGTCCCGGACAATTTCATGGGTTGTCTGATTAGTGTGGCCCATAAAACTGGGCAGCATGGGATTAACAATTTCTGTGGTTGAAAAAGAAAATGGTTTTGGCAGGCTGTCTGAATTATGGATATCGAATTTGGAAAAATCAATACTATCTGCATGGATTCGGGGCGGGGTTCCAGTCTTC
>JAHJDU010000084.1 GCA_018812385.1 Pseudomonadota bacterium | reverse complement strand
CTCATCTTGTTAAAGTAGAGGAGGTGTAATATGCAGCTTCATGATTTAGCACCTGCGCCCGGTTCCAGAAAAAAAAGAAAAAAAATAGGCCGGGGCCCAGGCTCTGGTATGGGTAAAACTTCCACCAAAGGGCACAAAGGTCTGAAAGCAAGATCAGGCGGCAGCGTACGACCAGGATTTGAAGGCGGTCAGATGCCGATTTATAGAAGACTTCCTAAAAGGGGTTTCTTTAATATATTTAAAACAAACAATGCTGTTTTAAATGTAATAGATCTGGATAGATTTGAAGATGGCGCAACGATTGATATTGATGCTTTAAGAGAAGTCGGCATGGTAAAAGGTCGTCGTGATGGCGTTAAAATTCTTGGCATGGGTGAAATAACCAAGAAATTTTTCTTGAAAAATATTATTGTTTCCAAGACTGCCAAAGAAAAAATCGAATCTACCGGCGGAAGTATTGAATAACTATATAATAGAAGTGATGTAAGGGACCTATAGATGATCCAGAACAGCTACCAGAATTTATTTAAACTTCCTGAGCTTAAAAGAAAGATTTTCATTACACTAGCATTGCTGTTTGTTTACCGTGTCGGGATTCATGTCCCAACCCCAGGGGTTGACGGCGCAGCACTTTCCTCTTTTTTTGCTGCAGCTGAAGGAACCTTATTTTCCATGTTCAATATGTTCTCAGGTGGTGCATTGGAAAGATTTTCCATATTTGCATTGGGAATCATGCCTTATATCAGTTCTTCCATTATTTTAGAACTGATGACGGTAGTTGTACCGCACCTTGCACAGCTTAAGAAAGAGGGTGACGCAGGTCGTAAAAAGAAAACCCAGTATGTAAGATATGGAACCGTGATATTAAGTATTATCCAGGGTTTGGGTATCAGTGTGGGGCTAGAATCCATGACATCTCCTGCTGGTGTTGCGATTGTTCCATATCCAGGGTGGGGATTCAGATTGGTCACCATTATTACTCTTACCGCTGGTACGTCTTTTATCATGTGGTTGGGAGAGCAAATTACGGAAAGAGGAATCGGAAACGGTATCTCCCTGATTATTTTTGGTGGTATTGTTGCACAGATGCCATCTGCAATGGGTAACACCATACGGCTGATGACAACTGGAGAATTGGGGATTTTTGCAATTCTTATCCTCATTGTTCTCATGGTTGCTGTGATCGCTGCAATTATCTATATGGAGCAGGCACAGCGAAGGATACCGGTGCATTATGCAAAACGTGTCGTTGGTCGAAAAATGTATGGGGGGCAAACCTCTCATCTTCCATTAAAAATAAATACCGCCGGTGTTATACCGCCAATTTTTGCATCTTCTATCATTATGTTCCCGACTACTTTGGCACAATTCACCAATTTGCCAATTATGACAACCGTGGCAGCCATGTTCAGTCCTGGGACGATTTGGTATTATCTTCTTTATGTAGGATTTATTATTTTCTTTTGCTTTTTCTACACAGCAGTACAGTTTAACCCTGAAGATGTTGCCGAAAATATGAAAAAGAATGGCGGGTACATTCCAGGTATCAGGCCTGGTAAAAGTACATCTGAATACATTGATAAAGTGCTGACAAGAATTACCCTTGGTGGCGCACTGTATGTGTCTGCTGTCTGTGTTCTGCCAACCTTATTGATGAGTAGGTTTAATATCCCGTTTTATTTTGGGGGTACAGCCCTTTTGATCGTTGTGGGTGTTTCCATTGATACCATCTCCCAAATAGAGTCTCACCTGATTACTGGTAATTATGAAGGCTTTTTGGGAAGATCCGGTAGCAAGAGAATAAAAGGCAGATCCTGAAACGGTCTAAACTGATTGGAGATTTTTAAACTATGGCAAAAGAAGAACCTATTAAAGTTGACGGGAAAGTACTTGAGACATTGCCTAATGCCATGTTTAAAGTGGAGCTTGAAAACAAGCACGTATTGTTAGCACACATCTCAGGTAAAATGAGAATGCATTTTATCAAGATCCTGCCCGGAGACAGGGTAACTATAGAAATTTCACCCTATGATTTAAGCCGGGGTAGAATTACATATAGATATAAATAAATATTTGAGTTCATACGATATTAAAATATTAGGTTAGGAGTTAGTTGATGAAAGTCAGAGCATCTGTAAAAAAAATTTGTAGAGATTGTAAAGTAATAAAAAGACGTGGTGTCCTAAGAGTTATTTGTATTAACAAACGCCATAAACAGAGGCAGGGATAGGGGGAAAGAAATTTGGCACGTATTGCAGGAGTTGATTTACCAAGAGATAAGCATGCATGGATAGCTTTGACCTATATTTATGGAATAGGTAGAAATAGATCAAAGTTAATACTTGAAAAAACCAGCATTGATCCTACTACAAAAGCAAATGACCTGACCGAAACACAGGTTAACGAGATCAGAAAAGTCATTGATGCAGAGTATAAGGTTGAAGGTGAACTTAGAAGTGAAGTCTCCATGAATATTAAGCGGCTCATGGACCTAGGTTGCTACAGAGGATTACGTCATCGTAAAGGTCTTCCCTGTCGTGGCCAGAGAACCAGCACAAATGCTAGAACAAGAAAAGGTCCAAAAAGGACTGCGGTTAAAAAGAAAAAGTAGGATAATACAAAAGGTATAATAATTATGGCAAAAAAGTCTAAAAAAGTTGTATCCAAAAAACGGGTACGAAAGAATATTTCTACCGGAATTGTGCACATTCAATCTACTTTTAATAATACAATCGTCACGATTGCCGATGAAAATGGAAATACTATTTCATGGTCCAGCGCAGGAGTCCAGGGATTTAAAGGCTCCAGGAAAAGCACACCTTTTGCTGCCAAGCTGGTAGCAGAAGATGCAGGTGCAAAAGCAATGGAACACGGCATGAAAAATGTTGGTGTATTTGTTAAAGGCCCCGGACCTGGTCGAGAATCCGCTTTAAGGGCATTGCATGCGCTTGGGTTTAATATATCCATGATCAAAGATGTTACCCCGGTTCCCCATAATGGATGCCGTCCGCCAAAAAGAAGAAGAGTATAAGTTTACCGGTTTGATAAAGGAGAAAAACATTGTCACGTTATAGAGGTTCTGTTTGCCGACAATGCAGACGCGAAAATATGAAGCTTTTTTTGAAAGGCGATAGGTGCTTTTCAGATAAATGCAGTTATGATAGAAGAGGCTACCCCCCTGGACAGCATGGGCAGAGAAGAAGTAAATTATCTGATTACGGAATTCAGCTCAGAGAAAAACAGAAAGTCAGAAGACTTTATGGAATTTCAGAAAAACAGTTCAGGATTACTTTTAAAAAGGCAGATAGGCAAAAGGGAATTACAGGTACAAATCTTTTAAGCCTTTTGGAAACACGCCTTGATAATACTGTTTTCAGAATGGGATTTGTTAATTCCAGAAATCAGGGCAGACACTTTGTAAGACATAATCATTTCATTATAAATGGAAAAAAGGTAAATATACCGTCTTACCAGGTTAATAAAGGTGATGTGATAGAACTTCGCGAGAAAAGTAAAAAAATTCAAACTATTTCAGATTCTTTGGATGCCATTGTAAGACGCGGTATTCCACAATGGCTTGAAATAAAAAAAGAAGATTATAAAGGCGAAGTTGTTGGCGTTCCGGTTCGTGAAGATATCACGCTTCCTATCCAGGAACAATTAATTGTAGAGCTTTATTCAAAATAGGTAATCCAGTATATGGTTTATCCCAATATTTATTCAGGAGATATAAATGTCATCTGAAAAACTTGCATATGTGAACTGGCGAGAGATGATCAAGCCTGAAAAGCTTGATGTTACAACAACTTCAACATATGGTAAATTTGTATGTGAACCCCTTGAAAGGGGATATGGTATCACTATCGGAAACTCACTGCGACGTATTATTCTTTCATCCATTTATGGCGCAGCTATAGTATCCGTTAAATTCGATGATGCGCTTCATGAATATAGTGTTATATCTGATGTTAGAGAAGATGTTTATGAAATCATCTTAAACCTGAAAGAGTTAAAACTCAGGGTTGATGACATTGAGGACAAAATATTAACATTGAATGTCAAGGGTGAATGCGAAGTCACGGGTGCAGATATCGTTAGCCCGGATGGCAGAGTTGAAGTCCTTAACATGGAACAGCATATTGCCACACTTTCCAAAAATGGTATATTAAATATGACCATGGTTGTTAAAACCGGAAAAGGCTATGCTCTTGCTTCTGCTAACAAGGATGAGGATTCACCCATTGGAACCATACCGATTGATAGTGTGTTTTCTCCTATTAAACGCGTGAAATATGTTGTAGGAACGTCTAGAATTGGACATAAGACTGATTATGACAAGCTCACCCTTGAAGTATGGACCGATGGTTCTGTTACGCCGGATAATTCGATTGCATATGCTGCAAAAATTCTCAAAGAGCAAATGAATCCATTTATTAATTTTGATGAAGATATGGAACCCGATCATGCTGATTCAAATTCAAATGAAGCGGATAAAGGATTTAACGAGAATATTTACAGATCTGTGGATGAGCTGGAATTATCTGTCAGAAGTTCCAATTGTTTGAAAAACGCCAGGATCCACACCATTTATCAATTGGTTCAAAAAACAGACAGTGAAATGCTTAAAACGAAAAATTTTGGTCGAAAATCCTTAAATGAGATAAAGGAAGTCCTTACTTCCATGGACCTTACACTTGGCATGGACCTTGAAGGTTTTGAACCACCAGAAGATGAGAACAATCAGGAAGGAGAATTCGTCCATGAAACATAGAAAATCCGTATTAAAATTAAACAGAACCTCAAGCCATAGAAAGGCTATGTTCAGAAACATGGTAACTTCTCTGTTCAAACATGATAAAATTAAAACTACCGAAGCAAAAGCAAAAGGGTTAAGAGGGATAGCCGATAAAATGGTGACCCTTGCAAAAAGAGGTGATTTGCACGCCAGAAGACAAGTTCTTGCGTTTATTCGGGAGAAAGATGTTGCCCATACATTGTTTAATGAAGTATCAGAGAAGTTTGATTCAAGACAGGGTGGTTATACAAGAATTATCAAACTTGGCCCAAGAAAAGGGGATGTTGCTCCCATGGTCCAGATTGAATTGATTTTCGATTGATATTCTAAACTTAAACCATTATAAAAACATTAAAATCCCTGGCAGGTAAAATACGCCAGGGATTTTTGCGTTTGTTTTTCAGGCTTTAAAACCGGTCAAAAGGATTTGTAACCGGGTTTTAAAATAAGGGTGGTCCACATGAGCTATAATTTTAAAAATGATTATACTGAAGGGGTACATCCCCGTATCCTGGATGCATTAAAACAGACAAATCTGGAGCAGCATGAGGGGTATGGTGAAGATAGGTATTGCAGGGAAGCAATCGGTTTATTACGTCACAAAATTAAAAATCCAAGTGCGGATATCCATTTTGTTTCCGGCGGAACCCATACCAATGCCATTGTAATTCCATCGGTTTTAAAACCATATGAATCTGTTATATCAGCCTTTACAGGTCATATTAACACCCATGAAGCCGGTGCGATTGAACATGCTGGACATAAGATCAACGTGGTTGAAAGTTCAGACGGAAAATTGTCCTGCAAAAGTATTCAATCCGTGCTGGATGCCCACACAGATGAGCACATGGTAAAACCAAAACTTGTCTATATTTCAAATGCCACTGAAACTGGAACCCTTTACAAAAAAAATGAATTAGAAACCCTTTCCAGTTTTTGCAGATCGAAAGGATTGCTTTTGTACCTGGATGGTGCCCGCATCGGCAGTGCGTTGTGCTCACAAGACAATGACCTGACACTGGCACAATTATCTCAATTGGTGGATGTGTTTTATATTGGCGGTACTAAAAACGGGGCAATGCTGGGAGAAGCCGTCATTATTATCAATGACAGCTTAAAGGAAGACTTCAGGTTCCATTTAAAACAAAAAGGAGCCTTACTTGCAAAATCAAGGATATTTGGACTTCAATTTGTGGAATTGTTTAAGGATGATCTTTTTTTCAGGCTGGCAGAACATGCCAATGCAATGGCGTTGAAATTATCCCGAAGTATTGAAAGAATGGGATTTCAATTCTTAAGCAAGTCTGCTACAAATCAGATTTTTCCCATTTTCAAACAGGATATGATAAATCGTTTGAGCAAAAAATATGGATTTTATGTGTGGGAAAATATGGATGATCAACATGCAGCCATAAGGCTTGTCACTTCATGGGCCACAAAAGAGGAGGCCGTTGACAGGTTTATTGCGGATTTGGAAGCCGGCTTTTAATAATCACTTATTTTTTTTTGCCTTATAAAGCCGTTTGTCTGCTTCCTTTAAAAGGATTGCAGATGAATCCATGCCTTTTTCAAACACTGAAGAAAGTCCATGGCTTAGTTTAACGTAAAAGCTTGTGTTGTCTGCAGGAATAGGATTCCTTGCCAGTTTTTGCTTCACCCTGCTGATATATATTTCCGCTTGATGTCTATTTGTGGAAGGCAAAATAACCACAAATTCATCCCCGGCAAATCGAGCCACAATATCAGAATCCCTTTTCAGGCTGTTCAGGCAGTCGGCGGTATGACATAAGGCTTTATCACCATTGTCATGGCCATAGGTGTCATTGATGGATTTAAAGTCATCCAGGTCCAGAAAAAGAAGGACCAGGTCAATGTGATACCGTTTAGACCGTTGAAATTCTCTTTCAAGAATTCGTTCCATGACCCCCCGGTTTAAAAGCCTGGTCAAAGGATCATGGAAAGCAAGAAATTTTAATTGCTCATGTGCGGTCACATTGGAAAGACACAGGGATGCCTTAAGCGCCAGTTGTTCCAATAAAGATGTGTCAATACCCGGCTCAAACCGGTTAACGTTTTTGTCCGCCTGGTTAATACTCCCCACGATGGTACCATCCATGGTGATGGGCGCAATGGCAATGGAGCCAATTTCATATTCTGCTGCTTCGGGGATTAATGCATTGAATCTGTTTAGATTTTTATTGGATAGTAACGGTTTCAAGCTGTTTTGGGTGATATCTGAAAATTGTTTTTCAGATATAAATGCCGTGGATGCCTTTAAGAGTTTTGAGTTCCTAATATTATGAAGGTACTCTGTAATATTGCTTTCCTCAATAATAGAGATCCATGTATAGGGAACAGAAAATTTAGAACTGATTTCAAATAATAATTTTTCAATAAAATCCTGAAAATTTAAAATGCTCAAAATACTGATTTCAATTTCATGAAATTTTCTGGCAATGATTTCGTTTTGTTTTAGACGTTCTAAAATTGTACTTGGAATTGTCATAGCTTCCGTTGCATGTTGATTGTTTTAATAATCCTTTTTTTTAAGTTGCATGGCAGAAAAAGTCAATATGAATCATGGTTTTGACTATTAATTATTTGTCAACTTGTGCCCATTTTCTTGACTTTGTAATTGATTTTGAATACAAGTGATTAGAATTAAAGATAATAAAAGGTCTAATCATTATGGAAGTCATGTCTTATCGCCCTGGTGCCATAGTTAAATTTGCCGCATTTGTCATTATTGTTGCAGGAATGAAAGCCGCTGCAGTGTTGGTGGTACCCTTTTTACTGGCTGTATTTTTATCCATTATTTGTGTACCGCCGCTATTTTGGATGCAGAAAAAAGGCATCCCAGGCATACTTGGAATCCTTATCCTGATGTTTGGTGTGATCGCCATACAAATGCTTTTGGTGACACTTGTTTCTTCATCAATAGCAGATTTTTCAGGCAATATTCCCTTTTACCAGGAAAGGTTAAAAATTTTAACCTTTGAAAGTTTACAACTTTTGTCAAAGCATGGTGTTGAACTTGAAATAGACAAACTTGCAGAAATATTGAATCCAAGCCGCATTCTTAAACTTGTGGCAAACACATTGAATGGGGTGGGAGGTGTTCTGACCAATACATTTTTTGTATTTTTAACCTTTATTTTTATTCTTTCAGAAGCTGCCGGGTTCCCCAATAAATTGCGTGCTATTTTAAATGACAAAAATACTGATCTTGAAAAATATGCGCAAATCACTGCTGGTGTGAACCAATATCTGGGAATAAAAACACTTACCAGCCTTGGGACAGGAATTGCGGTTTTCATCTGGCTTGCAGTTCAGGGAGTGGATTTTCCAGTCATGTGGGGTGTATTTGCCTTTTTATTAAATTATATTCCCAATATCGGTTCTATCATTGCGGCTGTTCCTGCTGTCCTGCTTGCCCTCATTCAGTTAGGACCATTGGCTGCAGGTATTGCCGCCCTGGGCTTTTTAATTGTAAATATACTGGTGGGAAGTGTGATTGAGCCCAAGGTCATGGGCCAGGGGATTGGGCTTTCTGCCCTGGTGGTATTTTTATCTCTGGCTTTTTGGGGGTGGGTGTTGGGCCCGGTGGGTATGCTGCTCTCCGTTCCCTTAACCATGGGGGTAAAAATCGCTTTGAGCGGCCGGGAATCCACAAAGTGGCTGTCTATTTTACTGGGGTCAAATAAGGAAGCTTTCAGGCTGCTCCAAAACAAAAATAATTTATAGCACACTGGTCCGGAAATATTAAACAAAATCTTTTCTAATATTTTTTTTAAAACAATAGAAAAGACAGGGGCGATAATTATCCGCCAATGGACGTCATATGGCTGATCGGTATGCCTTTTGTGATCTGATCTGTTAACCCGTGAAAGGCGGGTTTTTTTGTTAGTGTGTTAATAATGATTTGTTTTAATTCGTCGTCAGAGTCACCATTTCGAAGCGGATTTAAAATATCTTTTTCATAGTTATTTAACAGACAGGGACGTAACGTCCCCCTTGATGTCAGTCTCAAACGATTACACTCACTGCAGAAATGAGAACTGATCGGCGTGATAAATCCAACAATTCCCCTGGCATTTTCAATATGGTATT
>JAHJDU010000009.1 GCA_018812385.1 Pseudomonadota bacterium | reverse complement strand
GATTTTTCTTCCAGCCGTTCTATTTTAATTGCTGAAGATGAGGTAGAGATTCTGGAAAGTTTTGAATTAATACTAAATTCAGGAGGATTTTCTAATATCACTTCCTGCGCTGATAGCCGAAATATTTTGCTCTTGCTTGAAGAAAAAAATGATATAGAGGTAATTCTTTTGGATCTTCTAATGCCTTTTACTAAAGGTTGGGAAATACTCCCTCTTATTTCGGAGAGATTTCCCCATATACCGGTGATAGTTGTGACTGCTCTGGATGAACTTGAAATGGCAGTAAAATGTATGAAAGCAGGTGCGTTTGATTATCTTGTTAAACCAGTCGAAAAAATGCGGCTGATCACTTGTGTTAAAAGAGCAGTTGAGAAAAGAAGCATTCATCGGGAAAATATGGCATTGAAAAAGCAAATTTTATCCAGTTCACTGGAACATCCCAACGCCTTTGAACCTATTGTTACCCGAAGTAATTCAATGTTGGCAATATTTAAGTATATTGAAGCTATTGCCTCTTCATCAGAGCCTGTACTTATTACCGGGGAGACTGGTGTTGGAATAGAACTCATAGCTCAGGCTATTCATAAGGTGAGCGGGTTAAAAGAGCCTTTTATCGGTGTAAATATTGCAGGTCTGGATGATCAAAATTTTTCAGACACCTTGTTCGGTCACAAAAAAGGAGCCTTTACCGGAGCTGACAAGAATCGTGATGGTCTCGTAAAAATTGCGTCCCTGGGAACATTGTTTCTAGACGAAATCAGTGAAGTGAGCATGAGATCCCAAATTAAATTGTTGCGTCTTCTACAGGAGAGAGAATATTTCCAATTGGGGTCCGACTTGCCCTTAAAATCGAATGCACGCATCCTTGCTGCTTCAAACCTGAATCTTGAAACCTTAATCAAGCAAGAAAGGTTTAGGCGAGATCTTTATTATAGGCTTAAGACTCATCAAATTGACCTGCCGCCTTTGAGAAAACGTTTGGAAGACTTACCTCTACTTGTTGAGCATTTCATAAAAAAAGGATGCAATAGAATGAACAAACAAAAATGCTTATATCCTGAAGAACTTATACCTTTGCTTCAGGCTTATGCTTTTCCAGGTAATATTCGGGAACTGGAATCAATGATTTTTGATGCTGTCAGTGGGCATAAATCAGGTGTTCTCTCGCTTGAAACCTTTAAAAAATGGATATCTAAAGACAACCTGAAACTGTCCAAGGACAAAATTTTGATGCTATACAATAAAAACTTATTTATCGAGGTTGATACCTTACCGACTTTGAAACAGGCAACCCAGCAGCTTATCCAGGAAGCTATGAAACGTGCTGACAATAATCAGTCCATTGCATCTAGATTTCTTGGAATTAGTCAACCAGCATTAAGCAAGCGAATGAAAAATATAAAAAAAAGGGTTAATTAAAAGGGCCTAAAAATGCAAAAATGCAACCAGCTCTATAACATTTGTAATAGTCTTAATAAATGTTATATTAATGATAAAATCATCCATATTCATGATGGTTTTATCATTATAGAAAGAAATCTATAGCAATTGTTATAATCACATAATCGGCAGCAACCTTCCCCAAGACATAGTAAATACCTGTATTAAAAGAAAAAACTATTAATAACCTTACTGGCATGGTTTTTGATATGATTATCTGATAATGGCAAAAATTGACCAAAAGCTGAGTGAAATTAAACAAAAGGATTAATCTCAGTAAGCACTATAAACTAAAAACAAAAAAGGAGACCACATCATGAAATCCAAGTCACTGAACATGCCTATCGCCGGAATCGTTATGTTGATTGTATCGATTCTATTCTGGACGTTTGCGCCCGTTATTGTTTATGCAAAGACCAGCATTAAGCTTGCTCACGTATGCACAGAAAATGATATTTTCCATATCCAGTCCCTGAAATTCAAAGAACTGGTTGAGCAACGTACCAATTCGGAGATCGAAATCAAAATCTTTCCGAACAAACAACTGGGAGGCAAGGAAACAGACCTGATCGGCATGGTCCAGATGGGGGTCATCGGCCTTGCAACCATTACCTGCGGCCCCATCACCACCTATGATCCTCTGTTCGGTATTCTGGACATGCCCTTTCTCTTTGCAAGCAAAGACCAAGCATATAAGGTATTGGACGGCCCCATCGGAGAAAGATTCCTTAATTCCCTCTCCAAAGTGGATATCAAGGGTCTTGCCTTTGGTGAAAGAGGATTGCGCAATGTGTCCAACAATCTTCGGCCCATTACCCAGCCTTCTGATCTTAAAGGCATCAAAATCCGTGTTATGGAGAGTCCGGTTTACATAGAACTGTTCAAGGCCCTGGGAGCCAACCCTGTTCCCATGGGCTGGGGGGATGTTTATACAGCCCTGCAGCAGGGAATCATTGATGCCCAGGAAAACCCGCCATGGGTAATTGAGGCCTTTAAAATTTACGAGGTTCAAAAATTCTACTCTATAACCGGCCATTCATATGCAGCAAATGTCATCATGATGAATGAAAAACTGTTGAAGGGATTTTCTTCAGAGATCCAGCAAATTTTCATTGATTCAGCAAAAGAGGCCTCTGTATATGAGCGGAAAGTCAATAACGACGGGGTGAGCCAAATCCTTGAAAGATTAAAGGGCAAAGGAATGAAAATTAATGAAGTGGACTCGGCTCCTTTTCAGAAGCTGACTGAATCCGTTTATGAAGATGCCTATAAGAAGAACCCTGAATGGAAAGAAATCATATTTGAAATCAGGGCGGTCAAATAAGAAGACTCGCCCCCTGAAAACCACAGACTATTGGAGATTATACCGGTTATGACATCTTTATTGGAAACGACATCAAAATGGCTTGATCGCCTGGCATCATGGATGGTGATCCTTTTTCTCTCCTTTATGGTAATCGTGACCACTACTGGAGTGATCTCGCGTTACGGCTTCAATAGTGCGTTGAGCTGGTCAGAGGAACTGGGACGTTATCTTCTGGTCTGGATCTCTTTTCTGGGGGCGACCCTTGCAACCTATAAGGAAAGCCACATCGGCATTTCCCTCGTTTTTGACAGGTTTCCCATTAGGGGTCAATTCTGGGTCGGGGTTATCGTGGATATTATAATCATCCTTTTCATGGGCTCCATACTAATTGGCGGAATAAAAACTCTCCCTTTTATCCATGTCAGGATATCCCCGACCCTTACCATTCCCATGAGCGTTCCGTACCTTATCATGCCTTTCTCAGCAGGTGTGATCATTTTTCATATTCAGGTCCGGCTGGTAATCAGTTTCAAAAAGAGGATTGATTGATGAACTATCTGTTTTTTATCCTGCTGTTCGGTTTTTTTATTGTACGGATGCCCATTGCATTTGCAATGGGCGCTTCTTCTGCCGTGGCCATGTACTTCTTTTATGATGTACCCTTACAGGTCCTTGTGCAGCTGATGTTCACCTCCAATGATTCATTTCCCCTGCTTGCCGTCCCTTTCTTCATGCTGGCAGGATCTCTTATGGAATACGGAGGGATAAGCCGCCGCATTGTTAACTTTGCCAATGCTTCTGTGGGGTTTATCCATGGCGGGCTGGCCCATGTTACGATCCTGGCATCCATGTTCTTTGCCGGGATATCCGGCGCTGCTGCTGCAGATACTGCAGCCGTAGGGACCCTGATGATACCGGAAATGAAAAAGCGGGGATATGATCCTGGATTTGCTTCAGCAGTCCAGGCATCTGCCGGGTCCATCGGCGTTATCATTCCCCCGTCAATTCCCATGGTGATCTACGGAGTAATGTCTTCCACATCCATCGGTGCCCTTTTTCTTGGGGGTATCGGTGCCGGCCTTCTGGTCGGTTTTTCCCTCATGGCAGTGGCATATCTTATCTCCCGAAAAAAGGGATATCTTCCTGCAGCGGATTTTTCCTGGGATCATGTTTTAAAAACCTTTAAGGAAGCGAAGTGGGCACTGGTAATGCCGTTCATTATTATCGGCGGTATCATGAGCGGCATATTCACTGCAACTGAAAGTGCCGTGGTTGCGACAGACTATGCCCTAATCGTTGGTTTTTTTGTTTACAAGGAACTCAAGATCAAGGATCTGCCGGCAATTTTCACCAAAGCCTCTATGACAAGTGCACTGGTCATGTTTATCATTGCCAATGCATCCGTATTCGGATGGGTTCTGGCCTTTCAACAAATTCCACAGTTAATCGCCCAATGGTTTATAGCGCTTACTGATAATCCGGTTGTCCTGCTTCTGATCATCAATCTTCTGCTCCTGATTATCGGGACATTCATCGAAACCGCCAGCGCCTTGATTATTTTTGTCCCCCTGCTTGTACCCCTTATCTCCCACATCGGAATAGATCCGGTCCAGTTCGGGGTTCTTATGGTTCTTAATCTGGCCATCGGCATGTTGACACCACCCATGGGAATCTGTATTATAGTTTCCTGTTCCATTGCCGGCATCAGCATTGAAAGGGTGACTCGTGCTATTTGGCCCTTTCTTTTGATAATGATTGTTGATCTTTTAATTGTTTCCTTTGTCCCCTTTGTAACAACATATTTGCCGAAACTTTTCATGTATTGATAATGCTTCACAGGGAAAAATCATGATCGAAAAACAAATTGCCGATAAAATCAAACTCATCAGAAAAAGCAAGGGAATGACCCTGGCACAGCTTGGTGATGTGACCAATCTTTCAAAGGGACTGCTTTCCCGTGTTGAAAACAACCTGGTTTCACCGCCTAT
>JAHJDU010000083.1 GCA_018812385.1 Pseudomonadota bacterium | reverse complement strand
CGAATTGCGCGGATATTTCCTCGAAAAGGGTGATTTTGCGATTTTGATACCAAAGGGAAAAGCAAAAGGATTTAAGAAAAATTTTAGCTCTCAATACAAAAACTGGGAAAAAACTTATAAAACAAAATTTCACATTGTTAAAAACGGAGAGAGTCTCAGTGAAATTGCAGAAAAAAATCAGATTTCTTTTTTATATTTGTTAAAATTAAATAATCTTTCTGTAAAAAGTATGATTCATCCGGGAGACAGGCTTTTGATTGAATGAAAATTATGATGAAGTGTCTTCGGTGGAGTTTGTATCTTCTTTTTTGGGTTTTTGTAGTTTTTTAAAACAGACTTTATCATCCCGTATGATTGCACAAAGTTTTTGATTATGTAATTCCCTGCAAGTCGCATGATTATAGAGCGGGCATTCTGGGTATTGTTTAGACATTTTAATTCCTTTTTATTTATTTCCCCAAAGAATTTGTTGACTATACCCTAATTTAAAAAAGCTTTCAACCTATTTCCCGGGTTGGGCGACCAGACACACAGGAAAACCCAGGTTCCTGCAAACTATTCTTTCAAAGGTTTTTCTTCAATAGTTACAGATTTAGATGAATCAATATTTATTTGCGGTTTTGGCTTGGTACTTTTTGATGATTTGTTTGATAGCTGGTCAATATCTTTTTGCAGCCGTGAAATATTTGCTTCAAGTTTTTGATTCAAGGTCTCTATCAGGCTATCAAGGGTATTCATGCGATTGTTTAAATCATTTTCCATTTGAGTAATTTTTCTGTCAACAATAGTTTGAGAAACACTCTCACTCTCTAAATTTTTATATTTTTTATCCATAAGACTTATATTTTTTCGAAGCTCGCCTATTTGCTGATCATAATCTGATAACTCCAACAGCCGGGCCTTAAATTCATTTTTTAAAAGATCGGTTTCATTTTTTATTTGCTGGACAATGGTGTCAAATTTAATTTTACTTTCTTTAAAGGCTGAAAGGCTCTGTTCATTTATCCCTTCAATGGCCAGCAGCGTTGTTTTATTCTGGTTTGCATTATTTGCAACCTGCTTTTCAATTTTAGTAACCTGGTTTTCAAATTTATCAAACTGGGCATTAATTGTTTCGCTGTCAGCCTTTAAGCTTGCTAATTTTGTGATTTGTCCTTCAAGTGAAATATTTTTTTTGTCAAGTTCAGGGAGAGTATTATCAAGATCAAATCTGTTTTTGGCTATTTTTACATCAAGTGCATTTAATTTTTCTTCCAATTGTTGAGAGATTTTGTTGACCTGGCTTTGTTTGGTCACATCAACATCAAACATTCGTTCTTTCATATCAAGGTAGGCAAAAACGAGAATAGCGCCGATAAGGCAGGGAATAATGATGGAAATAATTGTTACCCTGTTGGAAAGCTTATCTATATTCAAGGAATTGATTTCTTCGTGATATATTGATGCTGAGACCTGGCTGTCAGAATCTTTAAGGCTCTCTTCCCCGGAGTTGAAATTTGAGATATCAGGTCTGAAATCTTTTAAATTCATTTTTTTATTCTATTCCTATTATTTTATTGCCATTCAATGGTTCCGGGAGGCTTGGATGTGATATCAAAAACAACCCGGTTAATATTTTCAACTTCATTGATTATCCTGTTTGAAATTTTGCCTAAAAGATCGTGGGGTAATTTTGCCCAGTCAGCAGTCATGGCATCATTGCTGGTGACAGCTCTTATTGCAATACAATTTTCAAAGGTCCTTTTATCTCCCATCACCCCTACAGTTTTCACGGGCAAGAGGACAGCAAAAGATTGCCATACCTTTCTATAAAGCCCAGCTTCCCTGATTTCTTCAAGCAAAACAGCGTCTGCTTCTCTTAAAATTTTAAGTCTGAATTCCGTGATTTCACCCATGATTCTGATGGCAAGTCCAGGGCCGGGAAAGGGTTGGCGCCATATAAGATCATCCTTAATGCCCAGTTCTGTCCCAAGTTTTCTAACTTCATCTTTGAAAAGAAGTTGTAAGGGTTCAATGAGTTTGAGTTTCATTTTTTCCGGCAGGCCCCCAACATTATGATGAGATTTGATAATGGAGCTGGGTCCGCCAAAAGCGGATTTGGATTCAATAATATCCGGGTACAAGGTTCCTTGACCTAGGAATTGTGCGCCTGGGATTTTATTGGCTTCTGCTTCAAATACGTCTATAAAAATGTTCCCAATAATTGTTCGTTTTTTTTTCAGGATCTGTCACACCTTTTAATGCGGTTAAAAATTTGTTTTTTGCATCAACAAATTTTATATTTAAATCAAGGTTGAGGATCAGGCTTTTTTCAAGAGTTTCTTTTTCATTTTTTCTTAAAAGACCATTGTCAACAAAGATGCAGAATAAGTTTTTGCCAACGGCCTTATGTATAAGGGTTGCAGCAACGGATGAATCAACACCGCCTGAAAGTCCCATAATCACTTTTTTATCACCAACGGCAGCTTTAATTTGAGCAATCGCACCATCGCAAAAGGATTTCATTGTCCAGTTTTTCTGGCAATTACAGACATCAAATAAAAAATGGCGAATCATTAATGATCCGTTTATGGAATGTTCGACCTCGGGATGAAGCTGAAGGCCGTAAAATTTTTTTGTATGATTTGCAATAGCTGCAATGGCAGTATTTTTGGTGGAAGCGGTAATAACAAAATTCTCAGGTAATTCAATGGCAGAATCTCCATGACTCATCCAGCATTGAAAACCAGTATCCATATCCTTGAATAAGGGATCTGGGTCTTTAATGTCAAGGCTTGCAAATCCATACTCACGTTTAGCTGCTTTTTTAATTTTTCCGCCCAGGGTATGCACCATATAATGCATCCCATAGCAGATGCCAAGGATGGGGATGCCAAGATCAAAAAGTGCTTTATCAATGGTTGGACTGTTTTCTTCATAGATGCTTGACGGTCCACCGGAAAGAATGATGCCCTGGGGATGAAGGTTCTTTAATTTTTCCAGAGAAATACTGGCAGGTTCTACCTGGCAATACACATCATTTTCTCTAACTCTTCTTGCAATAAGCTGATTAAATTGTGAACCAAAATCAATAACAATGATCATAAAATTATTCCTGTATTAATAATTTTCCTAAGCTATGATATTTCCTATAATATGGACAAAAAAGCAAGTTGTTTTTATCCTTAAGGTTGCCAATTGACCTTTAATATGATTAATAGGGAAATAAGAATAAAATTAATATTTTTAAAAAT
>JAHJDU010000082.1 GCA_018812385.1 Pseudomonadota bacterium | reverse complement strand
TCTTTTGTTTACCCACGCCCATTGGGACCATATCCAGGGATTTGCTTTTTTCAGGCCCCTGCTTTTCAATAAAGTTAAAATAACGATTCAGGACCGCAAATTTTTAAACATCAATACCAGGGAGCTTTTAAATAAAGTTATGGAAATGCCTTTTTTCCCCATTGGTTTAGGAGATCTGATAGCAGATATCAAATTTGATACGGCATTGAATGATAAATTTAATATCGGGTCTGTCAATATAGAAACCATTCCAACCAGCCATCCTGGTAGCGGCCTGGGATATAAATTCATTGAAGACGGCAAATCCTTTGTGTTTTTAACGGATAATGAGCTCGGGGTTGATCATCCCGGAGGCCAGGGGTTTGATGCGTACCTGAATTTTTCACGAAATGTGGACCTCTTGTTTCATGATGCTGAATACACCAGGGCAGAATATAAACAAAAGAAGAATTGGGGGCATTCTTCGATTCAGGATGTATTGGATCTTGCATTAAAAGCCAATGTTAAAAAACTTGGGCTATTCCATCTGAACCAGGATAGAACGGATGACCAGATGGACAGGATTGTCAGTGAGTGTCAGACAGACCTGAAAAAGAAAAATTTGACCCTTGATAGTTTTGCCGTTCCCTGCAATATGAAAATTCATCTTTAATGATAACGCCTGCGTTTAAACTAAATACATGAAACCCCCATCCACCAGCCCTTCATTTTTACAGACCATCAGGGTCATGCTGTCCTGGAAAATGCTGGTCATGTTTTTTTTCGGGTTTTCCTCGGGTTTTCCCTATTATATTATCAAGGATGTATTAAAATTCTGGATGATGGATGCCAATGTAGATATTGCCAAAATCGGCCTGTTTGCATTGGTGGGCATGCCCTATACACTGAAATTTGTATGGTCTCCGATGATGGATGGCGTTGTTCCCCCATTCCTGGGTCGCAGGAGGGGATGGATCCTTATGGCGCAAATTGGCCTCATGATCACCATTGCATTGCTGGGGCAATTTGATCCGGAACAATCCCTTGTATGGATAGCGGTGTTTGCGCTTTGTCTCAATTTTTTTGGGGCCAGCCAGGACATTGCTCTGGATGCTTTCAGACGTGAATATTTGACGAGCAAGGAGTTAGGGTTTGGCACTGGTGTATGGATGAATGCATGGCGCCTTGGCACCTTTGTTTCCGTCGGGCTTTCTGTTCTTGCTGACTTTAATTTTACATGGCAGACAATTTTTTTAATGCTCACTGCTGTCATGGGTGTGGGAGTCATCACCACCCTTTTGGTTCCTGAGCCTGTGGTTAAAGAACGCTTGCCTTTAAATATGAAAGAAGCGATTGTTGAGCCCTTTGTCGAATTTTTTCAAAGAAACCGTGCCATACTGATTTTATTGTTCATTCTGCTGTATAAGATAGGTGATAATATGGCAAGTGCCATGGCTATCCCATATATTGTTCAAATGGGATTTACCAAGGCCCAGTATTTTGTCATTGTAAAAGGGGTCGGTATGCTTGGGCTTTTTGGCGGCGTTCTTGTCGGGGGTTTTATCATGATTCGTCTTGGTATAGCAAAGTCTTTATATGTTTTTGGCATTCTCCAGGCGATTTCAACGGCATTTTTCCCTGTCTTGAATATTATTGATCATGGATCTTCTTTCTGGTGTGAGTACAGCCAGACATTATTGGGCGGCATTGTAGCATTTGAATTTTTTGCCACAGGTCTTGGACAGGCCGCATATGCGACCTATATGGCAATCCAGACCAATAAACGGTTTACGGCAACACAATATGCCCTGTTAACCAGTCTTATGGGGGTTCCTGGTGTTTTTGCAGCAGCTTTGACAGGCTATATGTCCAAATACCTGGGATGGAATGGTTTTTATTATTTGTGTGCCCTTGTCGCAATTCCCGGAATGCTTTTATTGTTTAAAATTGCACCCTGGAATGCAAGCAATGACTTGTTGGAGCAGGGAAGGTAAATTAGACTGACAAAGGATAACCTTGAAATTATAAATAGTTTTTAGTTTACAGAATTTAAATAGTGCTTGACAAAAAACAACCTTTTTTCTACTAAATGCTGTGGAAAAATTTAGATAAGGGCCTGCTAAATTAAAAATATTAATTATCAGGTTTTTTTTGTCCAAACCCTTATCTGTTTTATTTGAAATAATTTGGAACAGGCAGAGTTCATAGCTTTAATGTGTAAAGCTGTTATAAAACGGTTAGGAGGTAAGAATAATGACTCAAAAGTCAACAACAAAGAAAGATCTTGCTGGTTCTGTCATGGTCCTTGGTGGCGGAATTGCGGGAATGCAGTCTGCTATAGATTTAGCCAACTCAGGCTATTATGTATATCTGGTTGAAAAATCTTATGCCATCGGCGGTATGATGGCACGCTTAGATAAGACCTTCCCCACCAATGACTGTACCATGTGAGTAATTTCACCCAAACTGGTCGAGGTCGGCCGGCATCTGAATATTGAATTGTTAACAAACACGGAGCTTCTTGAGCTTGAAGGGGAAGAAGGAAATTTTATTGCCCGGGTGAAAGAAAACCCAAGATTTGTTGATTTGTTGAAATGTACATCATGTGGGGAATGTACCGCAGTTTGTCCTGTGGAAATACCCAGTGAACACAACCAGGGCCTTGCCCCTCGAAAGGCTATTTTCAAGCAATACGAACAGGCAATACCGGGAGGGTATGGGATTTCTAAACGATCAACGGCTCCGTGCAAGGCCACCTGTCCTGCCCATGTGAGTATTCAAGGGTTTATTGCCTTGATGAACCAGGGAAAGCATGTAGAAGCACTGAAACTGTTCAAACAAGAGCATCCTTTCCCCGGCTCCTGTGGCCGTGTCTGCCATCATCCTTGTGAAGCAGCTTGTACAAGGGGTGATGCAGATGAGCCTGTTGCTATCCAATACCTTCACAGATATCTGGCCCAGCTTGATTTTGACGGTGATGAAACCTTTATTCCTGAAATTGCAGAGAAGCGCGACGAAAAAGTAGCTATTGTAGGTTCAGGACCTGCAGGACTGACCTGCGCCTATTATATGGCCCAAAAAGGATATGAGGTCACTATATTTGAAAAATTGCCCGTCAAAGGCGGCATGATGACAGTGGGTATTCCGGAATACCGGCTGCCCAAAGCCGAACTTGCAAAGGAAATTGAGGTTATTGAAAACCTGGGTGTTGAGATTCAAACCTCCGTTGAATTTGGTAAGGATGTTACACTTCAAAGCCTTAAAAAAGATGGGTATAGCGCATTGTTTATGGCGACGGGTCTTCATGGCTCCCGTGGATTGGGTGTAAAGGGAGAAGATCTTGATGGTGTTATTAAAGGCGTTGACCTTTTAAGAGATGCAGTCCTTGGAAAAGCAGAAAAACTGACCGGGAAGAAAGTCATGGTTATCGGCGGTGGTAATGTAGCAGTTGATGTTGCCCTGACTGCCAGAAGGCTCGGGTCTGATGATGTTACTATGGTCTGTCTTGAAAAACGGGATGAAATGCCTGCCTGGGATTATGAAATTGAAGAAGCTATTGAAGAAAAGGTCAAAATAGTCAACAGCCTGGGGCCCATAAGATTTTTGGGGATTGATGGAAAATTTGGCGAAGTTGAATTCCAGGAATGCACGTCTGTATTTGACGAAAATGGCAGGTTCAGTCCCCAGTATGATGATTGTAAACTCACATCTTATGAAGCAGACACGGTCATTGTGGCCATCGGCCAGATGGGGCTTTTAGATTTTGCTGATAAAGAAGGGATTGCTATAACAAAACCCGGCGGACTTGAGGCTGATCCCGTGACTTTGCAGACGCCCATTGACTGGGTATTTGCCGGCGGTGATGCATATTATGGCCCCAAATCAGTTGTGGATGCCATTGCCAGTGGAAAGACTGCGGCAGAAAGTATGCACAGGTTCATAAACGGCCAGGACTTAAAAGAAGGCCGTGAAAAATCCTGGGATTTTGAAAAACCAGAGATTGATAATGTAACGAAAATTGAACGGGCAAAACCCGTTAAAATCAGTGTGGAAGAAAGGGAAGGTAATTTCAAGGAAGTGACCTTGGATCTTGCCAGAGAAGCCATTGAAAGAGAAGCGGCCAGGTGCCTTTCCTGCGGGATCTGTTCGGAATGCTACCAGTGCGTGGATGCCTGTCTTGCAGGGGCAATTAATCATGAAGAACAGCCAAAGATAAAAGATCTGAATGTGGGATCAGTCATACTGACGACGGGTGCCACTACCTTTGATCCCTCCGGTCTTGATGATGCCTATATGTACAAGAGATCTCAAAATGTGATGACATCTCTTGAATTTGAAAGGATTTTAAGCGCCGGCGGCCCCACCATGGGGCATCTTGTCCGGCCTTCCGATGGAAAAGAGCCTGAGAAGATTGCCTGGCTGCAATGCATCGGTTCAAGGGATACCAACAGGTGCGGTAATGGATATTGTTCATCAGTCTGCTGCATGTATGCCATTAAAGATGCCATGATCGCCAAAGAGCATTCTGAAAAAGAGCTGGACGCAGCCATATTTAACATGGATATACGAACCTTTGGCAAGGATTATGAAAAATATTATAACAGGGCTGCAGACCAGGAAGGGGTCAGGTTTGTAAAATCAAGAATCCATTCTGTGATTGAAGAACCCGGGACAGACAACCTGATTCTCAATTATGTAGATGAAGACGGTTATATGCAGAAAGAAGTATTTGACATGGTCATTTTGTCGGTGGGCCTTGTTATTCCCGAAGAAAGTGTGGCTTTGGCCAATAGAATCGGTGTTGAGCTGGATAAATATAATTTTGTCAAAACTTCGACATTCAATCCATTACAGACATCCCGACCAGGGGTTTATGTATCGGGTTCTTTCCAGGGCCCCAAAGATATTCCTTCCTCTGTGACAGAAGCAAGCGGTGCAGCCGCTGCTGCCGGAATAAAACTTTCCAAGGCTCGTCATACGGCTACAAAAATCCTTGTCAAGCCGGAACAAAGAGATGTTCTGGGTGAAGAACCAAGAATAGGGGTATTTATTTGTAAATGCGGTATTAATATTGCCGGCGTGATTGATGTTGTTGATGTTGAAGAATATACTAAAAAACTTCCCAATGTTGTTTATACGGGAGGCAATCTGTTTACCTGTTCCCAGGATACTCAGGTTTCCATTAAGGAACTCATAAATGAGCACAACCTTAACCGTGTTGTAGTGGCATCCTGCACTCCGAAAACCCATGAGGGTATTTTTATGGATACCTTGGAAGATGCTGGTTTAAATAAATATTTGTTTGAAATGGCAAATATCAGAAACCAGGATTCCTGGATGCATTATCACGAACCTGAAAAAGCCACGAAAAAAGCCAAGGACCTGATTCGAATGGCTGTGGCAAGGGTGGCAACCCTTGGTCCCCTTCATGATAAAACCATCTCAGTGATTGATAAGGCTTTGGTGATTGGCGGCGGTATTGCCGGCATGAATGCTGCAAAAGGTCTGGCTGATCAGGGTTATCAGGTTACCCTGGTTGAAAAGGAGAACAGTCTTGGCGGACTTGGTAACAGGTTGTATCATACCATTGAAGGAGATGATGTAAAGACCTATGTGAAAGACCTTGTTTTTTCGATTGAAAACCATGACAAGATAAATGTTCTTAAACAGGCATTGATTGTTGGATTTGGAGGATATAAAGGCAATTTCAATACCATAGTTCTTGTGGGACCATCCATGGAAGAAAGAAAAATTGACCATGGCGTCATGATTGTTGCAACAGGTGCAACAGAATACCAGCCCACAGAATATCTTTACAATGAGAGCCAGGCAGTCGTAACCCAACTTGAACTTGCTGATTTGATTGAGGAAAACAAGGTAAAAGATCTGAATCGTGTTATCATGATTCAATGCGTGGGCTCAAGGAATCAGGAAAATCCGAATTGCTCGCGGATATGTTGCCAGAATGCCGTCAAGAATGCCATTGCCTTGAAAGAGAAGAATGCCGATACAGATGTGTTTATCCTCTACAGGGATATGAGAATGTACTCCATGATGGAAGAGTATTACACAAAGGCAAGAAATATGGGCGTGATTTTTTCACGATTTGATCCTGAAAATCAGCCTGAAGTGGTCAAGGGCGAAAACGGTCAAATGGTGGTAACATTTAAAGATCATGTGCTGGGACAAAAGGTGGAAGCAAGTGCAGATCTTGTTGTATTGAGCGCGGGTGTCAAGGCAGCCGATACAGAAGAATTGGCGACCATCATTAAGACCGGTAGAAATGCCGAAGGCTTTTTTATGGAAGCCCATGTAAAGCTCAGACCGGTTGAAGCACCAACTGAAGGTATTTTTATCTGCGGTACTGCACACGGACCAAAATTGATTACGGAAACCATTACACAGGCCATGGCTGCAGCATCAAGGGCAACCACATTCCTTTCTCAGGAATCTTTGACCCTTTCATCGGTAACTGCAGAGGTAATGCAGGAAAATTGTGCATCCTGCCTTGTCTGTGTCAGATCCTGTCCCTATAATGTGCCGGTTATCAATGACCTGGGTGTCAGTTACATTGATCCTGCGCTTTGCCAGGGCTGTGGTGTATGTGCATCTGAATGTCCTGCTAAAACAATAAAATTGAACTGGTATGAAGATAATCAGTTGCTCAGCAAGGTTGAGGCTTTGCTGGAGGGGGTAATATAATATGGAAAATGATTTTGAGCCGGTTATTCTGACATTCTGTTGTAATTTCTGAGGGTATTCAGCTGCGGACCTGGCAGGTTCCATGCGATTGAAAATCCCGGCAAATTTTAGAATTATTATAATCCCATGTACGGGAAAGGTGGATATTATTCATATTCTCAGGGCCTTTGAAAAAGGGGCTGACGGTGTGTATGTGGTGGGCTGTATGGAAGGGGATTGCCATTATAATGAAGGTAATTTCAGGGCCAGAAAGCGAGTTGAACAGGCCGCTAAAATTCTCGACCAGGTGGGTGTGGGAGGAGAACGCGTAAAAATGTTCAATCTTTCATCTGGTGAAGGTCCATTGTTTGCCCAGTATTCCATTGAAATGGATACAAAAATTAAAAAGTTAGGACCAAGCCCCATCCGCAATGCAAAACAGAATAAAAAAAGTGCAGCTTAAACCATTAAATATAAATAATAGCTTAGTATGAGGTTTGTTTATGATAATAGCAGAGAAAAAACCCATTGAAGAGATCATCGATGAAGTCAAAGACTTCAACCGAATTCTGATACTCGGGTGTAACGAGTGTGTAACGGTTTGTGAAGCAGGCGGTAAAAAGGAAGTTGAAATACTGGCGTCTGCTTTAAGAATGTATTTCATGGCAAAAGGGGATGAAAAAGTGATAAGTGAAAATACCCTTCAACGCCAGTGTGATCATGAATACCTGGAGGAAATCAGAAACAAGATTGATGATTATGATGCCATTGTTTCTCTTGCCTGTGGTGTTGGTGTGCAGTTTACTGCGGAAAAATATCTGACAACACCATTAATTCCAGGTGTGAATACGATTTGTCTGGGTGCAAATGAAGACAGGGGACTTTGGACGGAAAGGTGTCAGGCCTGCGGTTCATGCGTGCTTGCCAGAACCGGTGGTATCTGTCCGGTTTCAAGGTGTGCCAAAAGAGTGCTCAATGGTCCCTGCGGCGGTTCAACAAACGGGAAATGTGAGATCAGCAAAGATCTTGACTGCGCCTGGCAGCTCATCGTGGACCGGTTAAAGGCATTGAATAAAATGGATGATTATGAAAAAGTCGCACCGATCAAGGATTGGTCCACAGACAGGGCAGGCGGTCCGAGAACGGTAACTCGGGAGGATGTGAAGATATGAGTACTTTAAATACTGCAAGCAATCTGGAAAAAGTGTTAAAAGCAGGGCACATTGCCGTTACTTCAGAATGCGGCCCACCAAGGGGAAGTGATCCTGAAGAAGTTAAACGAAAAGGCCTTTTGATTAAAGATTATGTGGATGCCATAAACGTAACCGACAACCAGACGGCCATGACACGGATGTCTTCTCTTGCAGCTTGTATACATCTTAAACTCATGGGTGTTGAGCCGGTTCTACAGATGGTAACAAGGGACAGAAACAGGGTTGCCCTTCAAAGTGACATCCTGGGCGCAGCCTCTTTTGATATCCCGAATGTGCTTTGTCTTTCCGGAGATCATCAGAGTTTTGGGGATTGCGCACAAGGCCAGAATGTTCATGATCTTGACTCCATGCAATTGGTTCAGACGGTTCGTTACATGCGGGATGAAGGAAAGTTTCTGGGAGGGGATGCGATTAAACGGCCACCGAAAATATTTGTGGGTGCTGCTGCCAACCCCTTTGCCGACCCCTTTGAGATAAGAGTGCCGCGCCTTGCCAAAAAAATTGCCTGTGGTGCTGAATTTATCCAGACCCAGTGTATTTATAACCTGGATAAGTTCAAGGAATGGATCAAAAGGGCAAACGACAGGGGGCTAACGGAAAAGGCTTTTATCATGGCTGGCATGACCCCCATGAAATCTGTGGGTATGGCCAAATATATGAAAAACAGGGTGCCGGGAATGGATGTGCCGGATGAGATTATCGCTCGTCTGGCAGGGGTTCCCAAAGACAAACAAGCCCAGGAAGGTATTGATATCTGTGTTGAACATATCCAGGAACTCAAGGAATTAAAAGGGGTCTCAGGATTTCACATCATGGCCATTGAATGGGAAGAAAAAGTCCCTGAAATAGTTGAAAGATCCGGGCTTTATCCAAGACCGAAAATATAGTCTACCCCATCAAAATATTTTCAAAGGATACAAGTTTAAAGAAAAACTCTTTACCTGTATCCTTTTTTATATTAAGACTATAGAAAAATTATGATTCCAAGGAGATAAAATGGCTGTAATTGTAAAATATATTGTTGTCAGGAATGGAGAGGAAAAGATGACATTTGCGACAAAAAAAGAAGCAGACGCCTATGATAAAATGCTCGATATTGCCGACAATTTGTTTGAATTCCTGGAAAGTTCAAAAATCAAACTCAGTGAAGATCAACTTGAAGATATTGCCTTATTATTGGCAGAAAACAAGGATAAGCTGGTTTC
>JAHJDU010000081.1 GCA_018812385.1 Pseudomonadota bacterium | reverse complement strand
TCATTTTCACCCCTTTGGCATTTGGAACGACCGAGCCCTGGTCCTACGCCATTATGGAGATCGTAACGGCTCTTGCGTTGCTCTTTTTTTTTATTTTTGTCCTGAAAAACAAAAATGAATTGTACCATGTCCCAGGCATTACACCTTTATGTATTTTTCTTTTCTATATTCTTTTTCAACTGATTCCCCTTCCCCCTTTTGTTATTGAATTTTTGTCGCCAAATATATTTAAAATCCATCAAACAACACATTTGATCACAGGTACAGATTCCTGGATGCGCTTAACCGTTTACCCAAAGGCGACATTGTCTGAATTTTTCAGATATTCCACCTATGTGATGTTCTACATATTAACCATCCAATTGCTCAGCAAAAAGGAAATGCTCCAGGCCACTGTCTTTGCTATTACGATTTTTGGCGGGCTTCTTGCCTTTTCTTCTATCCTGCAGTTTTATCTGACCGACGACATGGCTTTGTGGTTCAGACATGTTCCAAACAATTCCATGGTTACAGGACCCTATGCGAATCACAATCATTATGCCGGATTGATGGAAATGATTTTTCCCATTGTTCTTGGTCTTTTTTTCTTTTACAGGCCAAGAATTGGAAAAACCACGTTAATAAAAGGAATTTTGGAAATATTAAGCCAGGAAAAAGCAAATATTCATATTTTGATCGGAACTTCGGCACTATTAGTCATTGTTTCCATATTTGTCAGTCTTTCCAGAGGTGCCATGATCAGCACCTGTCTGTCCCTGATCCTGTTTACATTCTTCCTGCTGCAAAGAAAAATAAGCAAGGGAAATACCATATTAGTTATCGCCGTCATCATATTAACCGCGCTTTCCATTGGGTGGTTTGGATGGGACCAGATATTTGATCGATTTGCCAAATTGAAAAATTCCCAGGGAATAATCTATGAAGCCCGGCTTGACTTCTGGAAAGACACCAAGGATATCATCAGCCATTATAAAGTTACCGGATCAGGCATGGGCACTTATTCACACATCTATCCCCTGCACCGTTCAGTTATAAGTGATCTATTCCTGACCCATGCGCACAACGATTATCTTGAGCTTTTGGCAACAGGCGGGTTGATCGCTTTTTTACTTGCTGCTTCATTTCTGATAACGCTGTTTTTCAAAACCTATATGGTGTTTTCAAAAAGACGGGATGCCTTTTCAATTTACCTTTATATGGGCAGCATAACAGCACTGGTTTCAATTCTTTTGCACAGTTTTACCGATTTCAACATGCACATTGGTGCCAACGGGTTATGGTTCTTTTTTGTTGCCGGTATTGCCGTTTCTGCCGCTAACACGGGCATAAGAGAACAAAGCCGCCAAACCAGACTTTTGCCTATTGCCTCTACAGCCAAAAAATTTAGTTTCGGATTCATCATTTGTGTGATAACTATTTTTACCATTCTATTTAACCTTTCAAATTTATCAGGTATCCTTTACTATTCAAACATCAAAGATTCCAGTATGAGTGCAGATACTCCAGTGGGAATGATTCAAAAAATAGAAAAAATTGCCGGTTTTGCATCACTGGTTGACCCGTTCCAGGCAGACTATCAATTTACAAGGGCCAACACTGCCTGGTTCCAGAATGAAACAGAAAAATCAAAAGATCATTTTATAGCATCCCTTAATCTTGACCCATTAAATTCAAGGCATTTGAATAGATTTGCGACTTTTCTTGCCCATCAGAATTACCCCCAAAGAGCTGAAATCGCCTTTAAAAAAAGCATGATTTATGATCAAAGCAACCCGGAATATACCTTTCAATATGCTGTCTGGTTATTTGCAAAAAAAGAAATTGA
This sequence comes from Pseudomonadota bacterium, assembly GCA_018812385.1. Lineage (GTDB taxonomy): Bacteria > Desulfobacterota > Desulfobacteria > Desulfobacterales > Desulfobacteraceae > Desulfobacula. The sequence goes on along the minus strand of JAHJDU010000081.1, from coordinate 2,862 downwards.
ACAGGGGCTGGGGTTCATGAAAAAGGCTTTGGCTCTGGATGAAAAGTTTATTGATCGTGCCTTAACCGCTATGATTGTCTCGGGAATTGACTCAGAAAAAATTGCACAGGCAATCCCGGACAAACCAGGGCCATCCATTGCTTTTGCCCAGTTTTTATATGATACAGGAAACATACAGGCGGCCATTGACCGATATATTGGTTCCCTTGATTTGATTGAAAATCGAAAAATTGAATCTTTCCAATACAAACATAATCAAATAAACATTGCACGATCCCATTTTTTTAAAGTTTATCGTTTTTTTAAAAAGCACAATGACCTGAAAAATGCCATGCAGACAATGGAAAGAGCTGAAAAAGCCTTGCCTATGGATGCCCAGATAAAAGTTGTTTTTGGTGATTTATATTATGAACAGGATATTTTGTATAAAGCCCTGGAAAAATACGAACATGCTCTTTTAATAGATCCGGTTAATAAAAAAGCATTAAAGATGATCAAAAAAATCAATCAGTAACATGCGCCTCTGCAAATTGTGCCAGAACTTCATGGATTCGCTGGGGGGGAGAAACGACAAAATAATTTTCTGCGACCACATGTCCTATTTCATGGGCGACAACTCTTAAAACCGCATTATTCGCTGAAAAAAACACCTTGTTTCTGGAGGGCGAATAAAAGGCAATATAACCCACATTTACATTGTATATATTGCGAAAATCCTGTTGTACTTCTTTTACGCCTGGATGAATCACAATGAAAAACTTAAATTTTGGCGGAAACATATCCAGGACAAGCCTTACTTTTTCAACAATAAAATCGATCTTTGCGACCACTTCACTTTCTATGGTATTGCCGCTTCCCTTTATTTGTGATTGGAGCCGCCCCATATATAATTTCTTATTAAATTCCCTTAGATCACCTTTGTCAAAATATGTAATGGTGGTATATTTTGAATTAATTTCAAAGGCAACACAATCCAAAGGGAACCAAAACAATATTCCTATAAAAACAAATACATATATTGATTTTAAGCGAATCATTAAAATTGATTCCCTATACCTTCTTCCGGGTAAATGTATAGCTGTTTATCGTGGTACTAATATTTTTTTGACTGTCCAGTATTTGATTTAAAAGAGGTTCAAAACTGCTGATATCCATATCAGCATCTTTCATATTATTTTTTAATTGATGGACAAAAATTTCGATATTTAAATTAGCACTTTCAATTAAAGACAACTTTTTAGAAAGAAGCAAATTAAATTCATTTATCTTTTCTCCTAATTCTTTACCTTCATCCTTTGGTCGCAGTACAATTCTTCCGGAAAGATCCCCTTCTATCATCTCATTAAAACTTCTTCTAAACCGAAAAACAGGACCGGCTACCCTGTGGGTTAAAAATAAAGTGGCAATAACCACAAGCCCGCCCCCAACAACAATGAACACCCATTGGGCACTGAGAATTTTTTTAAACAGGATGAGTGGTGTAACCCCAAGTTGAAGCTGATAATCATCATAAGAAATGGAAAGCGTGTTGGAAGAAAAAAAGCTGAATACGGCCATGAACAGGACGCTTCCAATTGCAGCAATCAGAAAATACTTAAAAATATAACGCCCTTGAAATTCTTTATTGATGAAATAATTTCGCCGTTTAAATTGACCCGGTCTATTCATTTTTCCTCCAAATTTCTGCTGTTTTTCTTATTTTATCTGACCATTCATCCAGGAGCTGTTCTTTTTTTTTGTCCTTGAAATAAAGAGAAACCTGTTCAATATCAAATTCTTGAATTTTATCAGAGCCTTCTATCTTTTGGATCTCATCAAGCCTGTAAACAAAAACTTGGAAATCATTCGACGTGAGATCATTTGCCATGGGTTTTGAAAACTCTCCAATATTTAAATTCATAACAATAAATTTCAGATCATAAGACAGGTCGCGAAAATCAGCTTCAAATTTTTGAATGGTTTCATTAGTTTTATTTTGTGCATCTTTCATGCTTGGGTAAATCTTCTTTGTTAAAAAAAACTTATTTTGAATAAATGTCTTATATTTTGCAATCTCTTCATTGGTAACATCGACCTTCATAGAATCCAGTTTCCGGTCCAGAAGAATTTTTATCAATGACTGCTCATAGAAATTTTCAACAGACCGTCGGAAGTTTTCTTCCTTGTTAATATCCACCTTGATCGCTTCCTGAATAAGAAGCTGCTTTTCAATGACCTCCTCAATGAATTGTTCTTGATTCATGTGATGCGGTTTACTGGCAAGCATCTTTTTGAATTCAGCTTCGGAAACAACCCTGTCATTTATTGATAAAAACGGCTTTGAAATTTCAATCTTAGTATTAAACAATCCATAGGCCACTAATCCGGAAAAAATAACCATGATCACAATAATGTAGTAAATATACTTCATCTTTGTTTTGTCCTTTAATTAAAATTAATCTTTAAAAATCAAACGACCTGTATTTCTTTCTACCTGAATGCATCTGTCATCAAGAAGCCATTGCATATTATAGTCTTTCACATTGGTTATTTCAAGTTCAGGCAGACCATTGGTTTTCAGCCATCCCCGAATAATCGATTTTTGTTCGGGGTCCTGAGCCCGGGCAGTGAATATCTTAATCCTTATGCCATTATTTATCAAGTCTTTAACCAGAGTTAACATTTCAGGGACAGGCTCACCAATTTTATCGTGGGGAGTAGACCGATCATAACGGGCCAGTGTCCCGTCAAGGTCAACTCCTGTCCAGAGTCCAACCTGGTTTTTATTTTCAGGATCAAGGGATTCATTTCCCTCAAAATTTATGGAATATTCTTTTGAAATTTCTTCCTTTGCCCTTTTAAAATATTTTTTTATTGAATTTA
>JAHJDU010000080.1 GCA_018812385.1 Pseudomonadota bacterium | reverse complement strand
TCCATCTTAATGCGGATTCCCATGCATAAAGACAAATTCACCTTACCATGACCGGAATCCAACCCTGAAAGAACGGGGACATTGTATTCTTCAAATATTTCAGACAGTATTTCTTCTACATACTCATCATTGTCACAGTTTTCAAAGGAACCTATAATCACTCCTCGAATCCCTTCAAACAAACCTGCCATTTTCATCTGTGTCAGCATCCGATCAATTTTATAGGCTGGTTCTCCGATATCTTCAAAAAACAGGACAGACTCTTTAAAGTCGGGTTGAAACCTTGTACCCAGAAGATGGGATATGGTTGCCATATTCCCCCCTTTTAATACACCTATACACTTACCGGCTTTAATGATCCGTGCATTTGACATATCGATTTTGTCAAAACACCCGGTCAGGGTTTTATAAAACGCATCAATGGTCGCTTTTTGGGCATTGGCAAGAGACACCACAGTGGGCCCGTGAATCACCACATTCCCGGTTTCACCGATGATGGATAGCAATATTGCCGTATTGTCAGAAAATCCAATAAAAGGTTTGGGATTTTCCTTGATAATATTCCAGTTTAAATGATCCAGAGTTCGTATCGCTCCAAAACCGCCCCGGGCACAAATAATTCCATCTATATCTGGATCCAGAAAAAGCCTGTTAATCACATTTGCCCTTGCTATGTCATCCCCGGCAAGATATCTTTTCTTTCCAAAAATTTCTTCAGGAACTTTAACCTTGAATCCTAATTTCTCTAAAATTTGAATTCCCAAATTTAATTTTTCGATATCAAAGCATGCAGATGGCGCACAGACACCTAATCTGCTTCCCGGTGATAAAGTTGGGGGTCTTTTCATAGGTTTTTTGTTTTTCCAATTTTAATTTAATTGGGTCGACCCAGCCCATGTACAGGATTTATCTATCCATAGATTCAACCCGCTATGGTTGGATCCTGATGGAAGGATACAACCCCATAAGCTCTCCTGTACTATAAGGCTGAATGGTATTAAAGGATATATTCTGGTCATCCTGGGCATGGCCTCGTTTTTCACCATTGTGAAATAACGCACCATTTGTCAGTAAAATCTGACCAATTCTCTTTCGAAAGGCATCAATAAAAACAGAGCCTTTGCCTGTAAAAACCATTTTCCCTATTCTCAGGGTATCCCGTACATCAGCAAGGTCATCAAGTAAAATGGTTTGATTTTTGACATCCTCTTTGGAACCGATAAATCCCCATACCAGGTGCTCATCGGGTATTTTGACTGGCACATCAGAATCTATGATGGTATGTGGCATAACAATACATCCTTCGCCGATTTCAATCCGTGCGTTAGGTTTTCCATTTAAAAATGAATTAAATCCGACAAAGGTTTCATGACCAATATCAGCATGTATTATTTTCCCGCCATGGGCTGTTATACACAAACCTGCAAGGTTTGAATGAATAATATAGGTGTTTTCCTGGGCATTGGAACCATCTCCCATTACCGCATTGTCCAGAAATGCCCTTTGAGATACCAGAACATTTTCACCGATGTGTGTTTTACCCAGAAATACGGCATATCGGTTGACAGCGGAACTCGACGGGGCCTTTACAGGCTTAAGATGTACTACATCAAACAACTTTTCATAATCCTGTTCCCGTTCTTTTACAAAATCATAGATGATCCCACGGGGCTGATGTGATGAATTCACTCCAACAAACTTCTCCAGAATTTCTTTTTGAAACTTATATTTAAACTCAAAATTCGGATTTCGTATCCACACAGTTCCAGGATCAATTTTTCTATGAAAAAGCTCACCTGCCTGGACATATGAAAATTCACCCACAATGCAGGAATGAAGGTTCATTAAATCCACGGTTGCAAAAGGCCCCAAAAAGCATCCTTGAAGGGTTGACCCATGAATATTTGCGTAATGAGCTGAAATTGTATTTTTGATACCAAATTCTTCAGGGCTCTCAAGATTATGCGAGTTGCTGTGAACAAGGGTTTTATAAAGAAGACTGTCCCGGATCACTATCCGTTCATCTTCAGCAAGAGGCGTGTCCTTCGTATAACGGATATTGTCCCCCTTTCTTTTTAATTCATCTCCTCTGACATCACTTTTATATATGGCAGATCTTCCCACATAACATTTTCCAAGAAAATAACTGCCGGCAATATTTGATTTTTTAAAATTAAAATAAATGGGGTGTTGAGAGGTAATTCCGTAAAATGCGTAAAACTTCAACATTTTATCGTATTCAAGAGAGTTTTTTACAAAACTCTCCGTATTAAAATCAAATTCCTCCAAATTAACATTAACACGCCTGATAATTCTATCGTTCAGTTGCTTTAGCTTATCCATGGTTAACGTCCTCTAATATAAAAAAAGTTTCTAAATATCGTAACACTAATCAAACAAACAAAAAATCCATATCATATTTTTCTTATTTTGACAAATTTTCACAAAATTGCAATACTACAAATGATAAATAACTTAAAATAAAGGTTTTATAGAGCTTGAATACTTCCAAAATCCTTGCACCTGCAGGGGATAAAAATTCATTTTTAGCAGCCATTGCTGC
>JAHJDU010000079.1 GCA_018812385.1 Pseudomonadota bacterium | reverse complement strand
TACGTGTGACCTTCAGGTTAGAGCTTGTAGCAATGTCCATCCAGCGGACGTAAGGCGATCAACCTGGAACGGGTTACGTAAAATTTAATGGGTTATGTAAAATTTCTTATGGCAAATATCCTGAGCTATCTGTAGATAATTGTTTTATGAAGTGATATTATAGATAAATAAGTTCTTTATTTTATCTTAAATCTAATAATGAAAATTATGGGAATATAAAATTTTGTTTATAGAATATATAAAGGAGGAAGAATGGATAGACTTGATGCCATATTTGCACCAGAAACCATAGCTGTTATAGGGGCGTCAACCCAAAAAGGAAAGGTAGGGCATGATATTTTTGCCAATATCCTATACGGCGGATTTACGGGAACCCTCTATCCAGTTAATCCAAAAGCAAAATCTGTTTTAAGTGTAAAATGTTATACAAGTATCGCAAGTATTCCTGATCCCATTGATCTGGGTATGATTATTCTTCCACCCAAGGCCGCTTTAAATGCTGTAAAAGATTGTATTGCAAAGGGTGTCAAAGGGATCGTTATTGTCTCTGCCGGTTTTAAAGAAGTGGGTGGCGAAGGGGCTCAGATTGAAAAAGAAATCAAAATTTTGTGCGCCAATGCCAAAGTAAGGCTGGTTGGCCCCAATTGTCTGGGGGTGATTAATCCATCACCAAAAGTATCGCTGAATGCCAGTTTTTCGGCACGAATGCCCACTCCTGGGAATGTTTCCTTTATTTCCCAAAGTGGGGCGCTTTGTACTGCAGTGCTTGATTATGCGGCAGACAAAGGGTTCGGGTTTTCAAAATTCATCTCAATAGGGAACAAGGCAGATGTGGATGAACTTGATTTATTAAGGTATTATCATAATGATCCTGATACAGATGTTGTGATGATATATATGGAAGAGCTTTCCAGGAGCGCCGAAGAATTTATTTCAGAAGTCAGAGAGATGACTTCCGGAACCAATCCAACCCATGTGATTGTTATAAAATCAGGTTCCTCAGATGCCGGCGCAAAGGCTGCCGCTTCTCATACAGGCGCCCTTGCAGGCTCTGATGCTTTGTATGATGCTATTTTTACAATGTCTGGAATCTTACGTTGTGCAACGGTTAATCAATTGTTTGATTATGCCCAGGCATTTGCAGCCAACAAATATCCGACAGGTGATAAAATTGCCATTGTCACAAATGCGGGCGGACCCGGTATTATTGCCACAGACATGAGCGAACAATCCGGGTTGAAGCTGGCTAAATTTTCTGATGAGACCATTAAGGAGTTAAAGAAACACCTGCCATCCACAGCCAATTTCCATAATCCCGTGGATATAATCGGGGATGCGGCCAAAGACCGGTATGAAAATACATTGGCCACGGTATTAAGTGATCGTGGGGTGGATGCTGCCTTGATAATTTTAACGCCTCAATCCATGACCGATGTTATTGGCACTGCCGAAGCCATTGTTAATATTGCCAGGAACAGCATAAAACCAATTGTCTGTTCGTTCATGGGTGTCGTGGATGTATCAGATGGTGTCAAGCTTTTACAAAAGCATAAAATTCCTGTTTATCAGTTTCCGGAAAGTGCTGCCAGATCTTTAGGCGCACTGAGAGAGGGAATGAAGTGGCTGTTTAGAAAAATTTTGCCACAGTTTGAACTTGCCTATGATACAGTTAAAGCAAAAGAGATCATTGATAAATATTTAAAGGAAGGCAGAATGATCCTGGGTGAACTGGACGGGAGTGAACTCCTTAAATGTTATGGATTTAAAACCCTTCCCATGGCCCTGTCAAAAAATAAAACTCAAGCCTGCAAAATTGCAGACCAGATGGGTTACCCCGTTGTGATGAAGATCGTATCTCCTGATATTCTACATAAAACAGATGCCGGCGGCGTTGTTGTGGGACTTGAAGATAGCAAAAGTGTGGAACAAGCTTTTGAAACAATCATGGAAAAAGCCAAAGCCTATAATCCTGATGCCCAAATAGAGGGCGTGCTGGTTCAGAAGCTTGCCCCAAAAGGTAAGGAAATAATATTGGGATTATCAAAAGATCCGGTTTTTGGGCATGCTGTCATGTTTGGACTGGGCGGTATCTTTGTGGAGGTCTATAAAGATGTTGTTTTCAGGTTGTCACCCATGGGCAGAAATGTTGCAAGAAGAATGGTCAGGAGTATTAAGGGGTATCCGATTCTGAAGGGGTTGCGCGGGGAGAAGCCTTCAGATATTGAAACCATAGAAAAACATATTGTTTCGTTAAAAGCCATGGCAGATAACCATCCCATGATAAAAGAGCTGGATATTAATCCCTTGTTTGTACACGAGGAAGGAGAGGGTGCAACTGTTGCGGATATTATAATTAGACTTGAAATTCAGGAGGACTGATCATTTTTTTATATCCGGTTATAACAAGGGTTCCTGAAACAATTAAGGCGTTGAAAGGGAAAAAGAAAGTTATTGCTTTAAGCAGGTTTGCCAGGGAAAGTGTGAAGGCCTCCAGCTTAAAATCAAAGCTTGCTGTGGGAATATTAGAGAAAGATGCCCTGGGAGTTCCTCTGCCGTCAAATACTATCTATTGGTCTGTTACCCACAAACCGGATTTTGTTGCCGGAGTTGTCTCAACGGGAAAGATCGGTATTGATCTGGAGCAGATTAAGGATGTTTCTGATGCTGTGTTTGAAAGAATTGTTGATCCAAAAGAAGGAGCGCATTTCACAAGTCAGGACAAATCTCTTGTTTTTTTCAGGACATTTACAGCAAAAGAAGCTGTATTAAAAAAAACAAGTCATGGGATACAAGGCCTGTCAAAAGCAAAGATAAAAATGGTTGTTGATGATAAAATTTTAGTAGTTCAGTATTTAGACAAAAAATATTTAGTTGAAAATTTTTATTTTCACGGCTACCTTGCATCAGTGACAAAGGATAATGTTGATGTTCAATGGACAATAACATAAGAAATTTATTCAAGGAGAAAGAAAATGGCTAAGGGAAATGGTTTTATAATGAGTGATGCCCCAACAGGAGCCAAAGGTCCGTTTAAAATTGATTTTTCAAGTTTTATTCTGTCATTATATTCATCAGGTCTTGTCCAGCTTGGCAAGGTTGAAGATCCTTCAACAGGAAAAAAATCCATCAATTTTGAACTTGCAAGGCATAGCATTGAGATGATTGCCATGCTGGAAGAAAAAACAAAGGGTAATTTGACTGAAGAAGAAAAAAACCTTCTTGAAGCGTTGCTAAGTGAAATCAGGCTGGCTTATGTTGAGGCAAAAGCTTGATAAAAAAGGTTGCATCCTTTGCAAAGATAAATCTGTTTCTATATGTTACCGGTAAACGAAAGGATGGATATCATAATCTTCATTCTTTGATGACTCAGATTGATCTGCGTGATGACCTTTATATTGAGTTTGCCCAAAAAGAATTATCAATTTCCTGTGATCATCCGGATGTGCCTGAAGATGAATCTAACCTTGCCTATAAAGCGGCTGTATTATTTTATCAGTCTTTAAAAACAAAGGTCTGTGAAGAAAAAAAAGGTCTTTCCATTGAAATTATAAAAAGGATACCCCCAGGCGGTGGACTTGGCGGTGGAAGCAGCAATGCAGCATCTGTTTTGATGGCTTTAAACACATATTACAAAACTCCTTTTTCAAAATCAGAACTGATGACATTGGGGTTAAAGCTGGGTGCGGATGTGCCTTTTTTTATTTTTGGATATCCGGCAATTGCAAGAGGTGTTGGAGAAATGCTTGAAAAAGTAGCCGGTTTAAAATTCTATCATCTTGTTTTGTGCGACCCAGGGGTTGCCGCTTCAACAGCCGAAGTATATAAAAATATTGATTTTAGATTGACAGCAAATCAAAAAGATAATATAAAGACTGGTTTAAATGTAACGTTACGGGGACAGGAATTTGATGTAAGGGATCAGATGCACAATGACCTTGAAGAATCAGCGTGCAGGCTCTATCCTGAGATCAAAGAAACAAAAGAAGAGATGGCGGTGTTGCTGCAAAGAAAAGTTTATATGACTGGAAGCGGCTCATCTCTTTTTGCTCTTTTTTCAGCCCGGGAAAATGCAGAGAAGGGCTTTGAACTGCTTTTGAAGAAGTGGGCCAGGAGCAAGAGAAAGGTATTTCTTTCCTCGTTTATTTAATTAATACTTGTGAGTGTAATGTAGTGATTTAATGTATTGGGGCGTCGTCAAGTGGTAAGACACAGGGTTTTGATCCCTGCATTCAGAGGTTCGAATCCTCTCGCCCCAGCCATGTTTTTATAACCGGATTTATAAATTTTAAAGAAGAGATTTGATATGAGTGACTTGTCAATTTTTGCTGGAAATTCAAATCCCATTCTTGCAGACAGGATTTCAGAATACCTTGCAAAGCCGTTGGGAAGATTGAAAGTCGACTGTTTCAGTGATGGAGAAATACAGGTTGAAATTCAGGAGAATGTCAGAAAGCAGGAAATTTTTGTAATACAATCCACGTGTAAACCTGTGAACGATAATCTTGTTGAGTTGTTACTTCTGATTGATGCATTTAAACGATCTTCTGCAAGTAGAATTACTGCGGTTATCCCTTATTTCGGGTATTCACGGCAGGACAAAAAAGTATCTCCCAGGGTTCCCATAAGTGCTAAATTAATCGCAGACCTTCTTGAGAAGGCAGGTGTTCACAGGGTGATAACAATGGATCTGCATTCTGGACAAATTCAGGGTTTCTTTAATTGTCCTGTGGATAACCTTTATGCTGCTCCAATCTTAATTGATGATATTAAAACCCGGTATCCTGAAAATATGGTTGTTGTATCACCCGATGCCGGCGGTGTTGAGAGGGCAAGGGCGTATGCCAAGCGACTGAATGCAAGCCTTGCCATTATTGATAAAAGAAGAAGTGCGCCAAATGAGGCAAAAGCCATGGCCATTATCGGGGATGTTGAAGATAAAATAGCGCTTATCATTGATGATATGGTTGATACGGCAGGGACATTGACAGAGGCTGCAAGTGTTATCATGGAAAAGGGTGCAAAAGAGGTTCATGCGTATTGTACGCATCCCGTGCTTTCAGGGCCGGCCATTGATAGAATAAACAAATCATCTTTAAATTCTCTTGTTGTAACAGATACCATCCCTTTGTCTGAAGAAGCGAAACAATGCGACAAAATTGAGACGTTATCCATTGCCAAACTGGTTGGTGAAGCGATTATGCGTAGTTACAGAGGTGATTCTGTAAATTCTCTATTTGTATAAATTAAGTATATATTAGTATTTAAGCATGCATGCATGCAGTTATGGAGGAAAAAACTTTGGAATTAATTGAATTAAGCGCAACAACAAGAAAAACTAGTGGTAAAGGTGCTGCCAGAAAATTAAGAAGTAATAATGAGATACCTGCCATTGTCTACGGGGCAAAAACAGATCCTGAAATGCTTTCCATTAATACAATAGATTTTATTAAAATCATTAGGAAACATGGTTCAATGGGTCTTTTTTTCAATCTCAATATTGATGGAGATTCTGGGAAGAAAAAGAGTGTTATGCTCAAGGATATGCAGATGGATACCTTTAGTTTGAACTATCTGCATGTTGATTTGCATGAGATTGATATGGATGTCAAGGCTACAATAAGTGTGTCTGTAGAAACGGTTGGCGAGAGCAAAGGTGTAAAAGAAGGAGGGCTTCTCCAGATTATTCGACGTGAGGTTGATGTGCTTTGTAAGCCGGCTGATGCACCAGAAACTATTCAGATTGATATTACCGACCTTGATGTGGGTGATGCAGTTCATGTAGAGGATATTGATCTGGGTGAAAATATTGAAATTCCCCATGAAGTTAACTTTACAATAATCACAATTATAGCGCCGACTGTTGATGATACAGTTGAAGAAGATGAAGAACTGATAGGAGAGGTAGTTGCAGAGGCTGCTCCTTCTGCTGAAGAGTAACCCCATTGTAGATGTCGGATTTAAAATTTAAAATTATAGCGGGTCTGGGCAATCCAGGTAAAAATTATGCCCTTACCCGTCATAATATCGGCTTTTTAGTCGTTGAAGCACTGGCTTCAAAATCCCGCCTTTCCATTGATAAAACCCGTTTTGATTCTGAGTATGTAAAAGCCCAGATTAAAGGTCAGGAAGTCTTTCTTGTGAAGCCTTTAACCTATATGAACAAAAGTGGGTTTCCCATCTATAAATTTGCCTCATATTATAAGATTGATATAGAAGATATCATTATTGTTCATGATGATATGGATCTTGCATTTGGAAAGATAAAAATTGTTAAAAGCCGTGGACATGGTGGGCATAACGGTGTGCGATCCATTGTTGATGCCTTTGGCAAAAAAGATTGTACTCGAATTCGAGTGGGGGTTGGCCATCCCGGATCAGGCGGGGATGTGACCGGGCATGTCCTGGGTAGTTTTTCCCCTGATGAAATAAAAATATTGGATCATTGTATTGACACTGCTTCCGATGCCTGCCTTTATATCCTTGAAAAAGGTGTCATTCCCGCCATGAATTTATTTAATACCAAACAATAGGCGGCCCCAGCCGTCATGGCAGTATAAAATACATTTGTGCCGGCAAAAATACAGGTTGAAAACGACCATTATTTTGCGGAGACATTCTATATACTTAAGCTTTCATGATTTGTGTATAAATTTATTTCATTGACAATATTGTAAAAATATGGTTCTCTGTTTGAATGGGTTAATTGTTTTCATAATAAAAGACGGGAGATCTAATGGGTGAAAAATTCAAAAAAGCTAAGGTAAATGGCGGTGCAGTATCAACTAAAAAGGAATTTTTCAAAGGTGATCTGGCAGTTTATCCTGCACACGGTGTTGGCTGCATTGAATCAATAGAGAGCAAGGAGATAAATGGTGACACCATGAATTTTTACATGATGAAGATCGTGGAAAATGGAATGGTGATTATGATTCCAACTTCAAATGTTGAATCAGTGGGCTTAAGGGAAGTCATTCCTGAAACAGAGGTGCCTGAAGTCTACAAGGTTATGCAAGAAAAAGCACAGGGTGCTGATCACCAGACATGGAATAGAAGATACCGGGAATATATGGACAAAATTAAAACCGGGTCCATCTATGATGTTGCTGAAGTTTTCAGGGACCTTTTCCAGTTAAAGCTTGAAAAAGATCTTTCATTTGGTGAGCGCAAGCTTCTTGATACTGCTCAGAATTTATTGGTTCAAGAATTGTCAACTGCCAAGGATATTGACGAAAAATCCATGATGCAGGAAATTGAGAATCTTTTCAACTAATTATAGGTTCGAATCAAACAAATTTGAAAACCGGCGGGCAATGAATAGTCCGTCGGTTTTTGTTTATGAAAATAAATATTAAAATACCTGAAGATTTAAAAGATACCCGTCTTGATACGATAATCGCAACTTTCAGCGAGGCCTGTTCAAGGAGTCTGGCCGTAAAACTCATAAACACCAGCGCTATCCTAGTTAATAATGAAAAAAAGAAACCCGGGTTTAAGGTAAAACCAGGTGATATCATAACCGGAATTATTCCTGATCCAGACATAGATATCCCCGTGTTACCTGAAAATATTCATCTGGATATTGAATTTGAAGATGCTCATATTATTGTGATTAACAAAAAACCGGGGATGATTGTCCATCCTGGTCCGGGGAATCTGTCCGGAACTCTTGTGAACGCACTGTTATTTCATGAACCAAAAATAAAAGGGGTGGGACAAGACCCTTTCCGATCCGGTATTGTTCACAGGCTGGATAAAGATACCAGTGGATTAATGGTTGTTGCGAAAACAGAGACAGCTTTGGATTTTCTGCAAAAAGAATTCAAACAGCGGCGGGTGGCGAAAAAATATCTTGCCCTGATTTCCGGAAATTTGCCCGAGGATCAAGGAGAAATAAACATCCCTCTTGGCCGTCATCCAGTGAAAAGAAAACTGATGGCCATAAACTATAAAGATGGGAAACCAGCCAGAACATGCTGGAAAGTTAAAAAACGATTTAAGACGGCCTGTCTTGTTGAGGCGCTTTTAAAAACAGGAAGGACCCATCAGATAAGGGTTCATTTTTATGCCATTGATCACCCATTGGTTGGGGACCTTATCTATCAACCCAGAAGATACCGGAAAAAAAAGAGCATAGCTCCCCGGCAAATGCTTCATTCCTGGCAACTTGCTTTCAGACATCCTTATTCCGGCAAAAAAATGCTTTTTAAAACAGAATTGCCTGAAGATTTTTTGCAGACAGAATCGCTGCTTGAATCGCTTCCATGAATAAAAGGTAAAATATGTCAAAAAATTATGATCCTAAAATGCACACGGCCGAACATTTGCTGAACCAGGCTATGGTGAGCAGGGTTTGAAGAAGGTGTTTTAAGGATCAGATTCAAGCTTTTGTTATTTTATCGGCTTTTATTCTTCTTTAAGTTCTTCAATGAAATCATCGTACATATCTTCAGTATTACATAAAACCATATCAATTTGTTTGATGCTTGTAGTATGCGGGATTTTTTTTCTTGCACTTCTCAATGCATATAAAAATTTATTGCGCTGATCCAGATCAGGGGTGTAAATATCGAACAGCTTAATCAGTTCTTCAATCATTACATCTATTTTTGATATTGCCTTCATCTGATGGGCTTTAGTTTTTTTTTGTACAATTAGATCATTGTGGTTTTGAACCATTTTCAATAATCTGTCTGCTTCTGTGATGAAATTGTAAGGATAAGATGATGCTAAAATTTGGGTTAATCTGTTAAACCCTGAAAATATTTCTTGGGTTTTCTTTATCTCAGTTAAGTTAACATGAAATTCTTCAATCGATTTAATCAACAACCCCCAGAATTTAACCTGACGGGTATAAAATTCTGAAATAATTTTTACATCATCGGCCATTCCAGCAATTTTTTCTTTATTATTATAACAAGCGTAAATCAGGGAATAAGAGTCTTGTCTGGTCAGGATTATTTTTAATGATTGCAAATGTTCACTAATTTCTTTGTAGCCCGGATAAAATGGTTTTTGAGCAACGGCTTTGAATGAATTTAGATTTGTCTCCCATTTTTTTAAATCCAATAGCAAGGAACGGGAAAAACTATACTGGTCATCAAAAGTATTTTGATTTTTCCCCTTGGATAATTTTTGATAAAACAAGGTCACATCTTGAAATATTGAATTCTCCACATTTTTGTTTGTAAGTATTTCCACATATTTTTCAGGACATTGGAGTAAAATTTGTTTGGTTTCAAACGGGGTAATATTTTTGCCATCAACCCTGAAATGTATTTTTAATTCTTGTGCTGACCAGAAAATATATTGAAGCGTGTCGATTTCTGGCAAATCATGCATTCCCTTTAAATGGGCAACAAATTTATCCAGGACTACCTGTCCGTGGTTTTCAAATTGCTTGATGATACAGGAAATTACAAAATTTTGTTCTTCCCGGGGGTTATTGTCAAATCCAAATGTCAGCTGTCTTGGACCCAGTATCATTTCTTTTATAATTTGTATTTTCATAATCTGATATCTTTCTAATTTTTGATGCTAAAAAGTATCAATACATGCTTAAGATAAATTAGGCAGGAGGCATGTTTTTGTAAAGAAAAATATTAAGCAGGCAAAGGGTGTGAGCCCTTCACCTGTTCAATATTTTAATGGATTTTTATGCTGCAGCCGGTTCAATCTTTATGGCACATACTTTAAACTCAGGTATTTTAGCTATTGATCCAGTTTTGCATTTGTCAGCTCATTGGCGGCGGCTTTGGCAAAATGGAAGGGGATAAAAATGGTTCCATCCACAGCTTTTGAGGATACTTTGAGTTTTGCACTGATTTTACCCCTGCGGGAAGAAACATCAACCATGGACCCTGTATCAAGCCCAAGCTTCTGAGCATCCCCGGAAGATATTTCCACAAAACATTCAGGTGAGAGCATGTTGAGGCCGTTTGTCTTCATGGTCATGGTTCCGGTATGATAGTGATATAATACCCTTCCCGTCGTGAGAATATAGGGATATGCTTCATCAGTCTGTTCATCCGGCGGGGTATGGTCAATGGCATGGAAGACCCCCTTGCCTCTGGTAAATTGAGTGGTATGAAGAATGGGCGTTCCTTCATGGGTTTCATTGGGGCAGGGCCAGTGAATGCCGCTTTTATCGATTCTTTCCCAGGTAATTCCCCTGTAGGAAGGTGTGACAGCTGCGATCTCCTTGAAGATGTCCTGACTGTTCTCATAGAACATCTCATATCCCATTCTTTTGGCGATTTCACAAATGATTTCCCAGTCCTGCCTGGCTTCTCCAGGAGCTTCCACTGCTTTTCTGACCCGTTGAACCCGCCGTTCTGTATTGCTGAAGGTACCGTCTTTTTCAGCAAAGCAGAAAGCCGGTAAAACAACATCCGCTATCCTTGTGGTTTCTGTGTGGAAGATATCCTGAACAACAAAAAAATCCAGGTTTGCAAGGGCCTTTCTTACATGGTTGAGATCCGGGTCAGAGACCAGGGGATTTTCGCCAATAACAAAGAGTGATTTAAGTTCTCCCTCATAGGCTTTTTGAATCATCTCTGTGGCGGGTAATCCAGGGGTTGCTGACAAGCCCGTGGTGTTCCATGCCATTTCATAATTGCTTCTGACGTCATCACTGCTGACTGGCTGATATGCGGTAAACACATTTGGCAGCCCGCCCATATCACAAGCGCCCTGGACATTGTTCTGGCCGCGCAAGGGGTTCACCCCACTGCCTGGTTTTCCCAGGTGGCCGCAGAGCATGGAAAGATTTGCAAGTGATTTTACATTGTTTGTACCACAGGTATGCTGGGTGATTCCCATGCAGTATAGAATAGATGCCACATTTGCTTTGGCAAACTGTCTTGCCACCTCAATAAGATCGTCTGCCTTGATGCCGGTGATATTTTCCACATATTCAGGGGTGTATTTCTCAACGGTCTCTTTAAGGGCTTCAAAATTTTCCGTTCTGTTTTCAATAAAATCTTTGTCATGAAGCTCTTCTTTGATGATAACGTGCATCATGCCGTTGATCCAGGCAATATCAGTACCGGGAAAAGGCCGCAACCATTTATTGGCATGGTCAGCAAGCTTCACCCTTCGAGGATCAATGACATAAAGTTTTTTGTCCTTTAAGACGGCCCGTTTAACAAAACTTGAGAGAACCGGATGATTCTCTGTTGTATTGGACCCTGTTACCAGTATCAAGTCAGATGTTTCAATATCTGCGATTGTATTGGTCATTGCACCGCTTCCAAATGCTGCAGCCAGACCGGCTACGGTGGAGCTATGTCACAGGCGGGCACAATGGTCTATATTGTTTGTTTTCAGAACAGCACGGGTAAATTTCTGGGCAATATAGTTGTCTTCATTGGTGATCCTGGCAGAGGTCAGGACGCCTAAGCTATCAGGGCCGAATTGTTCTTTAATGGAAGAAAGTTTTTGGGCGACAAGATCAAGAGCTTCATCCCATGATACTTCAACCTGTTTTCCATCCTTTTTAATTAAAGGTTTGGTCAGACGTTCCTTTGAGGCAACAAATTCATATCCAAATCTGCCTTTGACACAAAGGCTTGCATTGTTTGGCGGAAGATCAATATCAGCTCCATCGATTTTAACAATTTTATTGTCCTGGACAAATAGATCAACCTGGCATCCCACCCCGCAGAAGGCACAGGTGGTTCTAACCTTTTTAGTATCTGTAAACCTTTCATCCCGGAAAGCTTTATCCGGTATCAGAGCACCCACAGGGCAGACCTGGATGCATTCACCGCAAAAGACACAATCAGAATCTTTTAATGCTGCATCGTTTTTTGCTACAATTTTAAGATCTTTACCACTATATCCAAACTCAATGGCATTGTTCACCTGTATTTCCCTGCATGCTTTTACACATCTTCCACAGAGGATACATCGTGAAAAATCCCTGATAATAAATGGATTGGCACGTTCAGTTTCATATTTGCATCCATTTAAAGGCATGCCAAGGGTTTTGACCTGATATCGGTAAGCAAGATCCTGGAGCTCGCAATCGCCCCAAACCGGACAAAGATCCTCTTTGCCGTCATCTTTAAGAACATCCATCTGAAATGATGTCCAGTCACTCGTATCAAAATCTCTTATGGCACAATTATGATTGCCTGAAGCCAGAAGTTTGCTGATATTATTCTTACGTGCCTGGATAACCTTTGAAGACCCAGTAAGAATGACCATATCCTGTTTGGCTTTTGTTGCACAGGATTCAACCAGATCTGATTCACCCTTTATCTCAACAAGGCATATCTTGCATGTTGTTGTTGGCATCGTGTTTTTTAAATGGCACAGGGTGGGGATTTCAATTTTATTTCGGAGTGCAACTTCAAGAATTGTCTCACCAGGCTCAAAGGTCAGCTCGTGTTTGTTGATTGTTATAATATTAGGTTCCATTATTATCTTCCCGGATATGATTTTATAATTATTTCACTCATTTGCCCTGACAACGAGTAATTTTGTACACTTTCAAAGGATTATTGTCAATGTTGCAAATAAAATAAATTTTGTTGATATTATTGACTTTTTATTTTCCAAGTTGTTATACAGTATTGGATTAATTAAATATTAAAATAAGCCGGTGAAAATGCAAGCATTAAGGATATATATATGTTTCAATCTATTTTGATGATGGGCGGGTTGGGTGTTGCAATTGGTACGGTTCTAGTGATTGCTTCAAAAGCGTTTTATGTATATGAAGATCCAAAAGTCGTGGCCATTGATGATGCCCTGCCCGGAGCCAATTGCGGCGGGTGCGGGTATCCGGGATGTAACGCCAATGCACAAGCTATTGCAAATGGAGTTCAAGACGTGAATTCCTGTGTGGCTGCCGGGGATGATGTTGCCATGGCAATTGCCCAGATTATGGGGGTATCTGTTACTGATAAAGAGCCTGAGTTTGCAGGGCCAGGATGCTTTTATAGCAAAGATGATGCAGACATGGAATATAAATACCTTGGAGTGACGGATTGCAGGGCGGCAGCATTGTTGTTCGGTGGGATGAAGGTCTGCAGAATTGGCTGCCTGGGACTTGGAACCTGTGTGAAAGCTTGTATGTTTGGTGCATTGTCCATAGGCAGTGATGGTTTGCCAAAGGTTGATCAAAAAAAATGTACAGGATGCGGGGCCTGTGAAAGGGTATGCCCTAAAAATATTATCCGGCTGACATCTATGACCCGGAGAATTATGCGGGAATATACACGGGAAGAGTGTATAACACCGTGCCAGAGGGCCTGTCCCACGGGTATTGACATTAAGGAATATATCCGGCTGATCAAAGAAGGAGATTATGAAGGGTCTCTCCAGGTAATAAAAGAAAGAAATCCCTTCCCAACTATTATTTCAAGAATTTGCCCGGCTCCATGCGAATTTAAATGCCGAAGACTTTTACAGGATGAATCCGTTGCAATAAATGATTTAAAGCGGTTTGTCTGTGATTATGAAATGAATCAGGACAAGCGAATATTGCCCTATAAAGCACCGGCAACCGGGAAAAGGATTGCTGTTATCGGTGGCGGTGTAGAAGGATTGTCAACCGCATTTTTCAGTGCAAGACTTGGTCATGACCCCACGGTTTTTGAAGCCACGGATTCTTTGGGCGGTATTCTTAGGAAGGCCATTACCAGGGAGCGCTTGTCCATGGATGCGCTTGACTGGGATATTGAAGGCGTAAGGCAAATGGGCGTGAGTATCCAGACCAATACCAAGGCAGGTACAGATTTTACCATTGACGGGCTTTTCAAACAGGGTTTTCAAGCCGTATTTACAGCCACTGGCGGCTGGGATTCCAGGCTTGCAAGAGGAGATATTGATCAGGCTGAAACGGTTTTTCCCGGGGCATACCTTTTAATTGATCTTTTAAGGAGTAAATCAGATAATAATATCAATATTGCGGCAGGGGAAAATGTCGTGATTGCAGGCGGTGGTGGCAGAGTGCTGGAAGCTGTGAATATTTTTAAAGAAAATGGGGCAAAGAAAATAACCCTTATTTCAAGAAAACAAGCTGATGAGGCTTCCTTTGACCCGGACGCTTTTGATGAATTATCAAAGGCTGGGGCCACTCTGATTTATCATTCCGGAATAACGAGGGTAATG
>JAHJDU010000078.1 GCA_018812385.1 Pseudomonadota bacterium | reverse complement strand
TATCTCAATATTATTAAGTAATTCGAGATCACTTTTTAGATCTATGAACGACTCACCTGTTTTCTGCGACCTAAAAAACCCGGCTTTCTCTATTTTAGAATCCAGAAACTTAATAAAGTTATTTATTTTTATTTTAAAGGTATTGACAACATCAATATAGTCAGAATTTGCAAGAAAATCGGCGGGGAATTCAACCACAACTAATGGCTCTTGTCCGTATTTTTTCTCAAAGGCTGCTCTGTATTCGTTTACTATTGATATTAGTATCTGATTCTTTTCCTTTGTCGAAAAAATGCCGTCTTTTCCCGAGGTGAGAGTTAAACTAAACTGATTAGGATAAAACGTATCTGATTCTTTCCCTTTTATACCCTTTGGAGGTATTATCGATTCTATGCCTATCATTCCTCTTAAATTTTTTTCAGAAAAAGACTTGTCATTTTTTTGAAGAAAGGAGGTTGCTCTCGTTAAAATATTAGGGGTAATGATCTGCTCCTTATCAAACATTGTATTATCCGGATTTTTATGCTTCTCTATTCCTGGAAAATTCAATGAAATGATACATTTTGTTACATACTCCACCGGATATTTCACCGTTGTTATTCCAATTGCCACTCCTGAGCATAAGACAGTCAGGAGGACTATAAAATATTTCCACTTCCATAGAACACGGAGATAGTCGATAAGGTTGATCTCGTCTTCGTAGTATGGATCATTTTGAAAGCGTACATTCTGACCTGATTCCTCACGTGTCATCTTTACACCCCTAACTCTTTCAAAGCATTTCTATTCATTGCCTCAGACAATTATTTTTTAACTTATTGAAATTATTACTCATAATAACTGAAATTCTTAAAGGAGGGATTTGGAAACAAAAGGGGGGAAAGGGGGGGTAGATAATCCCCCTCTTTTTTATCTGAATCTTGTATGTAAAGTTCAGGCAATAACTCCTTTGTATTTAATAACTTAAAGAATGTTTCTCGCGTAATGCCTAAATGCTTACAAATTTCATTGATAGGCATCGGTGATATCTTTAGCATGTTTTCATTCCCTCGTTCTCAAAAAGCGAATTCTTATCAATGCTTTGCTTGCGTTTTTTGAGCGTTATTTAAAAGCTCCCTCACTATCTCTCGAAACGTCATGATTTCTTTGTCTGTCAGTGGCTTTACGTCATAAACGATCCCGGCCTTATTAACGCTTTTGTCACAACTAGCGACAAGGTATAAGGGACCGCCAATCATTAAAGCAACGATCAATAGTATTGCCAATCGGTCTATCACCCTCTTTATTTTATCCCTTATTTTCATTGTACCGCCTTTTGGTTTATTGATCCGCCTGCAATGGTAAAATTCCATAACACACTAAATATAATATGATTTGAGGTTTTTGGTCAGACACTATTTAAATAATGGGCAATACCGCCCGCAAGATTTCCAATAGATTCGGGTTTCTTTTTTTTAACAATTCTTGTTCAATGGTTCTCGAATTTTCCTTATTGCTTCAATTCAGGAGCATAACAAACTGCTCGGCAATGTAATTTTTTGAGTGTCTTTTTGCGGGTATTTGCTTTTCGATCAACCAATCCTTAGCCGCCGTCAAATCATTAAAAATCAATATGTTGCGCCCGAGACCCGCACAAAGAAATTCGATGAAGTCATGCGACCTGTCTTTTGGACTGACAAGAATTGCAATCTTTTGGATCGAATCAAGTTGATCGGAGTTTAGTCGATGGTAAATCAGTTCATATTGATCGGCATAGGTTTGTGCGCTTGGCGCCCGCCTGTAATCATAAAAAAAAAGGCTGACGTTATTGGCCTGTGTAAATTTTAAGACATCGCGTGTGAACCGAATCACCAGGTT
Source organism: Pseudomonadota bacterium (assembly GCA_018812385.1). Taxonomy (GTDB): domain Bacteria; phylum Desulfobacterota; class Desulfobacteria; order Desulfobacterales; family Desulfobacteraceae; genus Desulfobacula. The sequence continues at coordinate 998 of JAHJDU010000078.1, read as the reverse complement.
ATTGGTAACTTCATTTTTAACGGTAAGAATCCCGAATTTACCATTGTCAGCCATCTTCAATTCATAGTCCATATAACCTACTCCTTTAGCTTTTTAAGATCATCAAAAGTTTTTTGAGCGCACTCCGGGCAGTAGGTAGAGGTAATACTAAAATCACCCTGACCCCATACAAAATTCTCAGGCATTATAAACGCGCCCTTACTTTGGTTTTTATCGGTATCGATCCGGATCTTTTGGCATACGCAACAAACCGGTATCAGTTCTTTTTTCTCGTTTTTATCTTTATGCCTTAATTTTTCGAGACAACCATCAATTCGAAAAAAAATCTGTTCAGCTTCGCAGGGCTTGAAAAGATAATCTTCTGCTCCCAATTTAAGTGCTTCCATCGCCGTTTTTGCGTCTCCCGATCCGGACAGAACAATGACCATGGTTTCAGGATTCAGCGCTTTGGCCGTCTTCAAGACCTGGAATCCGTGCGTTTCTTCCATAAGCACTTCGGTGATTACCAAATCAAAAGATTTTTTATGCAGCAGTTCAAGGGCTTCTTTACCGTTTTTTGCGACTGTTACCTGATAGCCCTTGTATTCCATTGCGCGAACCAGGCTCTCCCGGACATAGAAATCGTCATCTGCCAACAAGATCGAGCGTTTTGTCATGATTCAAATCTCCACTTTTTTCACCGGTTGAACCTGATTAGGCTCTCATTACCCCCTGCGGCAAGACTGTTCGGCTGAGGCTTTAAAAGAGATTAGCAATTGCAATCATGGTGCCGGAAAACCGTCATGCCCAAAATGCTTTGTAAATATCTGTAATTCAGTTTTATTTTTTAATACGCGCAAACAAGTTTAGTCTTGACTGTTACAAAAAGTTACAATATTGCTAATCTTTCAGATGAAATTGGTGATACATTTTTACACACAAAAGATTCGGAAAGCCTTATGGGTTCGCCCAGGATTCTGTTGATCGATGATAATGAAGCTTTTTTAGAGCTTTTCCTT
>JAHJDU010000077.1 GCA_018812385.1 Pseudomonadota bacterium | reverse complement strand
GGTACGATTCGGGTACCCGGCAATACCATGAATATTTTCAGGATGATATTGAACAACTGGTTTTGGATCTGGAAAAAACCGATCTGGTCATAGGATTTAATATCATCAGTTTTGATTACAAGGTCCTGTCCGGCTTAAGTTCCTACCCATTCCATACCCTTCCCACTCTGGATCTGCTGATGGCGGTTCATAAACAACTGGGATATCGGTTGTCTCTTGATGCTCTGGCTAGTCAGACCTTAGGCAGCCGGAAAAGTGCAGATGGCTTGATGGCGCTTCAGTGGTGGCAGGAAGGAAAAATGGACAAGATTGTTGAATACTGCAAACAGGATGTCCGCGTCACTAAAAATTTATACCTGTATGGCCGAGAACATAAATTTTTAGTCTTTAAAAACAAAGCCGGCCATCAGGTAAGGCTGCCGGTTGATTTTCAGCATGGGAAATAAGGGAGAAACCAAGATCAACCAAAAAGGCATTAGCCTGCTGGCTGATTTGTTTGTCCTCATCTTTCCGGAAAATGGGGGACTGACTGCTTAAGATTGATCATCCTTCAATGCTTTGCGCATCTGGGCAAGCTTTTTTTGTATGTCTGCCGCCACTTCTCTAACCTCAACCGAAACCCGGGTTTCCTGTCCAAGTTCCAATTTTAAAGCCGTAATCAGGGGCTGCAATAATTCTGCAGCTCTGGACGTCTGAATCATGGCAAGAATCCGGGCATCTGAATCGGTTATAATTATATATTCCAAAAGCCATTCGATAAACATTCCAAGTGGCAAATCAGCCTCATTGTCCGGCCATTTCCTAAACATATCCTCCATATATTCCAGGCTTTCTTTATGGTTTCCATCTTCTGCCACACAGCATGCTCTGGATAATTTTGAAATCAACGAACGTCCAGGATGTCCCGATCGTTCAAAGAAAGTTATCGCCTTTTCAAGACAGGTTATTGCTTCTTTGAGATTACCTGTGTCCCTTAAATCAAATCCTTTGTTGTCCAAAGCCCTGGCAACCGATTCCTGGAGTTCAATCTCCTGGCTATCTTTAAACGTCCATGGGGTTTTGTCTAATAAAAGATTTTTTTCTTTTTCAAGATGATTGTAAAGGCCGGCATAGGCCATGCAGTTAATATCCGCAAATTCCTTGCCTGTTGGGGTACAGCAGTCTGAAACCAGTTTATGGCCGATTTCAAGAAGCTGCTGTCTGGGATATATGGCGGTCATAAAGCGCAGGAGCGCCGTAACCATTGCATCAGGCCTGCGGCGGCGGCGCAGCAGATAATAGATATTGTACATTCGTTCATTGAGATAATACAATTTTCGCCTGGGTTTGCTGTTTTCATCTTCCACCACCACCCCCCGGCTGATCAACCGGTTTAATAAGGCTGAGCAGGACCGGATATCCTGGCGGGCCCGGGTCGCAATTTCTTTTGCCGTGGCCGGTATCCAGAGATCTGCAAGGGCCAGATAAACCCGGCGCTCTTTGGGCGGCAGATTCTCCAGATGACTTTTAAAATATTCCGTATGATCATCCACCAGATCCAGCAATTCATTTAACAATTCATTGAGACTGAGCTGGGCGCCAAATTTTGCCACAATGCTGATCAGGCGCGGACTGCCGCCGGTGAGTATTTCAATGGCCCGAACCGTGCCATGGGAGGATGGCTTGCCGCTGATCTGTTGCCAGAGCGTGCTGCATTCCTGTGTCTTCAACGGTTTTAATTGAATCGTGCGAAACAATTCAAATAAGGCTTTTCCGGAATGATCGATCTGCTCAAACCGGCTGGTTGCACTGGCCAGAAGCATAATACGCGGTTCATTCTGCAGGGTATGGCGCAATTTCCACCCGACGTCATCCTGCTGCGGGCCCGGTATTTCATTGAACAGGGTATTAAGGTTTTCAACAATCAGGATTAAGCGTCTTTTCTTTTTATCTGCAAAATCCATGATTCTGGCCATGGCTTTTTGCGAAAGCTGATCATCGTTAAGCTCCAGCAAGAGCTCATCATAGGTGGCTTGCAGACCTTTTCTTTCTGCGTGAGTCGCCTGCTGAACCATCTGGAACAGGCATTCCAACCAGAACTCACCCATACTGCCGACCTCATAGGATTCCTCCATAAAGACAATGGGCAGCCACCTTTCCTTTAAGGTTTGGTCCTGCCTGACTTCAGCCGCACAGCGCAGCAACAGGGTTGACTTGCCGGTTCCTCTCGGCCCGATGACCAGAACATGCTGGTTGGATGAATGGATATTTTCCCCAATGGTTTCCATGATCATTTCCATCTCTTTTGTCCGGACACAAAACAGGGAAATGATCTCCTCATCACTTAAAAAACCAATGTTATATTTTTTGTTGGATATCATTTAATACGATCCCTTATCGATACATAAAAGGTTTTATGTCGGGCCAGCCACCACTCTTTAAGTAAATTTAAAACAAAGGAATATCCATTTCCATGGGAATAAATATATCCATCATGCTCAAGGACATAGAGAACGGTTTTGATCGCATCGTCTGCCTTTTCCAAATAATCCTGATAATATGTTTTAAAAGATAGTAGGGTATGATTATCCAGCGTGTTGTTCACAGCAGTTTCAGTGAGCATATCCAGCGCCAGGGTATATAAAGATTCACCAAGCACCTCTTTTAACCGGCTCTCATAGTGTTCAAGCTCTGATGTACCGCGAACACTCAGCATAACCTGTTTGAAGACTCGATCTACATCCGTCGCAAGGATTTGTGTTGTTTCCCGGTGTTGAGCATCAGTATGAAGCGCATCAAAAAAATTCTGAACATAGTGCGGAATGCCCGAGCCCAACAGAACATATATTTTTTCACAAACATCGGCTTGAAGGTGTATATCATATTGGTTTGCCAGGGCATTCAGGCATTCGCAGGTTGTGTTTTTATCCCAGGGAGCCAGTTCATAGGCAGGGAATACATTTGTAGCAGCATTGAGCCCTGCTTGTTTCAGAATAGGGTCCAGACCTATACTGCCTGAAATAATAATATTGATTTTTCCTCTATGGGCCTGGGCATTTTTTCTAAGCCAGCTGAGAAAAACATCGGTTAATTCCCGGCTTTCCGGGGTAATTTCATATAGTTTATTTTTTAAAAGCCGGTTTATAAATATGGAAAGCTCATCAATGACTACTAAAACCGGTTTGTCCTGATTCCCCATCAGATTGAACAGGGCATCGCCTTTTTCCTGCCAGTTTCCGGCATCAAGTCCGGCACGTATTTTTATCCCTACTTCCATGGCAGAGATTTCTTCAATTCGATCAAGGATTCCTCCAAGGACATTTCCAAACAATCCAATCCCTTTTTCCCACAGAGACTGAACGCCCTTGGTAACGACCACCATATCCTTGATAACATCTTCAGGCAATTGGGCTTCTTCAATATCTACAAAGAAACAATAGTAGTCTCCCGATTGCTCTAATTGACGGCAGAGTTCCCGGGCCAGACTGGTTTTGCCCATTCGCCGCTGGGCAGTGAGAGAACAATGCCCTCTTTCTTTAATCCT
>JAHJDU010000076.1 GCA_018812385.1 Pseudomonadota bacterium | reverse complement strand
GACTATTACAGCTCTGTTCCTGCATGCAGATGCTCGCCACCTTGCAGGGAATATGGCCGGCATGATCATTTTCGGGGCACCCTTTATCAGCCTTTCCGGGTTTGGAATGGGACCTTTTATGCTGCTTTTTGCCGGGACCCTTGGCAATCTTTTCAATGCTCATCTTTACCAGACGGCCCATCTTTCCATTGGGGCCTCAACAGCCGTCATGGCAGCGGCAGGCCTTCTTGTGGCCTTCCAGTTAACGCAAAAAGGAAAGCCGCTTAGATTGAACAACCTGATGCCTGTCTTTGCCGGTGCCCTGATGGTCGGTATGTTCAGCCAGGGAGAACGTACAGATGTTATGGCTCATGTATTTGGATTTTTAAGCGGGCTTGGATCCGGCATTATTTTCTTTCCCTTAAACAGAACACTTGCCTTTCCGCAAAAAGATCCCCTCGCCCTTTTTATAACCATCCTTATCATAATATCCGCCCTGTTGTCAGCAAGCTGATATTATTTCTTGACTTGGAATTCAAGTTTGCATACAAATATTCCTGTTAGTAAGGGAAGGCATGTCTCAGAAAGACTTGTTCTTTCTTAATTTTTCAGTACCAGATAAGGATGGAAAAATTGGATTTTTATGAATTTGTACGCGGACCTTTGGCAATGATCTCATTTGCCGTGCTGATTTTAGGTTGCTGTTTCAGGCTGGTCAGCTTTTATCTCAAGGGCTTCAACCCGAAAATGCTCTATCCAAAAGAGAACCTGACCAATGGATTCAAATCCATTATGTTCGGTCTTATCCCCTTTGCCACACGATTTATGAGGGAAAGACCAATATTTACTATTATTACGATTTTGTTTCATTTGTGTGTTGTTTTAATCCCCCTGTTTTTCATGGCCCATATGGTATTGTGGTTTGAATCATATGGGGTATTATGGAAGACCATTTCCAATGGTATTGCTGACATCATGACCCTTTTTGTTCTCTTTTCATGCATCTTCTTTTTTGTCAGAAGACGGGTGATTCCTGAAATAAAAATGGTAACCCAGCCGTCTGATTTTGTGCTCCTGATTCTTATCTTTATTTCATTTCTAACCGGTTTTATGGCATTTCATCAGTTTGGTCCTTATCGGCCACTGCTGATTATTCATATTCTATCCAGTGAACTTCTCATTGCCATGATTCCTTTTACAAGGCTTTGGCACATGATTGCCTATCCCTTTTCACGGTATTATATGGGGGCTGATTTCGGAAATGTTTTAAAGGCCCGTGACTGGTAAGGTTCAACCCCATCGAAATAAAGGAAATTTATTTATAATGAAATACAAGATATTAATCCCAGGCATCATTGTTTTATGCCTTTTTACCCTCTTTCTTCAGCAAGCCATGACCCAGGAAGAAACCCGGAAAGCCGATCATTTCACACTCTTTTCAAACCAGAAAAGACCTGCACCTGCATTTGACCATACATTGCACGAGGACAGCCTTGGAGATACGGGATGTGCCAAGTGTCATCATGTTTTAGATATTGAACAAAACAAACTGATATACGCTGAAGGTGAGGAGGCTGCCTGCTCAGAATGCCACACTTCTGAGCAATCTGACAATATACTGGCTATGAGAGAAGCCGGTCATGCGAGCTGTACAGGCTGCCACCGTGAAATGAAAAAAGGAAAAAAGACAGCCGGACCTACAACCTGTGGTGAATGTCACAGGAAATAATTTTTTAAGGAAACAAAACATGACCGCCCAACCCGATTCAAAAATCTCTTCAGCAGATGCCGGAAACAATTTAAGTTCCTCGGAATATATTGAAAAACTAAGAAACATCTATGATAAATATACCAGCACCAAGTTTTTTTCCATGATCAATGCCTGCATTAACTGCGGAGCATGCGCTAACGCCTGTCACTACTATTGTTCCGAACAGGACCCTGATCATATTCCGGCAAACCGGATCAAGGTATTATCCAAAATTATCTCAGAGTATTTCCATCCGATCAAATTAAAACTGGGGCTTTCAAGTACCCAGAACCCCATGACCAATCCGAAATTTGACGACCTCTACAAGGCAGCATTTGAAAACTGCACACTTTGCGGCAATTGTGCTCTCACCTGTCCCATGGGCATTAATACCGGTGAAATCATGTATGTGGCAAGAGCTCTTTTATTCGGACTTGGACGTCTGCCTTCCGGGCTCGTCGGCCCTGTTAATACCACCCTTGAGACGGGCAACTATCTGGGACTTTCCAAAGAAGATTTCATCGACACCATTGAATGGATTGCCGAAGAAATGGAAGACGACATGGGAGAAGGATTTACCCTGCCCATCGACAAAGAGAACTCTGAAGTTCTCTATGTGCCACACCCATTGACATTAAGGGATCTTCCTTTTCTTCTCATGGATGAACTCAAAATCCTGTCCGCTGCCAATGAAAATTTCACCCTTTCCACAAAAGGCTTTGATGTAGCCAACTATGCTTTTTACCAGGGCAGCAAGGAAAATGCCTTCCAGGTTGCCAGCAACCCCCTTGAGGCCAGAAAACTAATTAATGCCAAATCCATTGTCTTAGCACCCTGTGGTCATGGCTACCGTGTATTAAAACATGAAATGGAAAAAATCATAGGGGAGCGGTTTAATTTTAAAATCTATACACTGGTAGAACTCATTGACCTATACGTTCAGAAAGGGATTCTAAAACTTGAAAAAGATTTGTTTGAAGGCCCTGTTACCTATCATGACCCCTGCAATATAGGACGGCGGGGTGGGGTGATTGAGGAACCCAGACGCGTTATCCGGGCATTGACCAGCAATTTTGTGGAGATGACCCCCACGGGCGTTCATAATTATTGTTGCGGCGGCGGGGGAGGTCTTGCGTCCACGGGTAGCCTCGGTCATATCCGCCAAAGGATGGGGAAAATAAAGGCTGATCAGATCCGGAAAACCGGTGCAAAAACTGTTATTACAGGTTGTTTTAATTGTAAAAACCAGATCCGGGACATCGCAGAAAACTATGATCTGGATTTTAAGGTCAAGAGCATTGTTGAGGTGGTTGCAAACTCCATTAAGAAATAACGCAGTGCTTATCGGATAAAGCCTTAAACTGCCGGGACCTTCCTTCATTAATCAAGAAAGCATGACTATCATGCAGAGGGTGTAAAAATGGAAAAAGTACGAAAGGTAAAAAAGGTTTTAAAAAGCATCCCTGTACTGGAAG
>JAHJDU010000075.1 GCA_018812385.1 Pseudomonadota bacterium | reverse complement strand
GGTGCCCATATTCTTGACGGCCCCACAGGACCGATAGGGAAAGTTAAGGCCGGGGTTATTAAGATGGCTCAGGAGAGCAATGCAGTTGTGGTGCCTATGTACACCCATGCGGAATATGCCTGGTTTTTTAATTCATGGGACAGATTCATGCTTCCCAAACCTTTTTCAAAGGTTACCTTAACCTTTGGAGATGGAATGCACCTTGCCCCGGAAGGCACTTCTGCTGATTTTGAAGCCCAGCGACAGCTTCTTGAAGACACCATGCTGCCCGGACTTATCCTTAAATCTTCCTGATTCCTGTATCTTTTCATGGAATAAAAAAAGATGTAACGATTATAAACAGATCAACTTTTTTTATTGCTTTTGGTTATTTTCTTTTTTTGAATGATTCACAATATATGTAATTTTATCGATTACATAATTATTGAGGGAAATAAGATTGAACTTTTCCCAGAACTTTTCCCTGCCGTGCTTTCGGGCCATGACACCAAATGTTTCATCCAGAAAATCCCAGGGATATCCCAGGGTGCCGTCCAACTGGATATTAATTCTGTCATATGTTTTAAAATTTTCCTCCAGGAATCGTTCCCTGAAATCTTCCCCTGAGAAGCTGGCAACCCTTTTTTCCCTGGGTCCGATATATTTGCTGTAATCCTTGCTGATATTTATGGTAAGTTCTTTTATTGCATGCATTTCCGAAAATATTCCTGTCCATTGAAAACAAATTTATTTATCGATCTTAACTCTCTTGTTATTACTTAGATGATACCGAGGATAAATACAAGAAAGGATTTAATGGCACAGATCCGTACGTCCGCCCTATCATGGTTTATCCCGCAGTCATTGCCCGGAGATGAAAGATTTAAAAGCTGCCCCACGAAGAACCCGGATTGATGTATTCCGACATTGGGTTACGCGGATAGAAAAGTCATCAGATAGTTGTATTCCCCGATATCAACGGTTTCCTTTTTAACAAAACCATGTCTTGTTACCATTTTTTCGACTTCGGCTTCAGACAATCGGATATGAACTGGTGGGCCTGGCGGGCCTTCAATCTTTTTAAATTCAATAACGGCGAGACAACCCCCGGGTTTGAGCAGGATTTTAATCTCTTTCAATACTATATCTGCCTGGCCGGCTTCTTCAAAATCATGTAATACCGTCGCCATCAGGCATATATCTGAGCTGTAACCATCAATATCAATTTGTTTACTGGCATCGGTCAGAAGGGTCTTGATATTGGTGATGCCTTTCTTTTCAATTTGCTCTTCCAACAGCAAAAGGCCTTCTTTCCAGAGATCAACAGCATATATCAATCCTGTCTCACCAACAATTTCAGACAGGAACATTGAATAAATCCCTTTGCCACAAGCCAGATCAATGACAACAGATCCCGGTTTTATCGGCAGGGTGGACCTTAATTTATCTGAATCAATTAATTCGAAGCTGCTTTTACCGGCTCCTTTGGGTTTTTTTTCTGTATTATCCATGTGTAACTCCCTTTAGATTGACGTTTTTTCTCTAAAATTCTGTTATGCTCATAATCCCTTTAGATGTGAATACATTATGCGACAAGTTATTGTAAAGAATATCAAAAATATACAGAAGTGACAATTTGAAAAAAATCTTCCAGATAGTCGCAAGTAGTTTTGAGTTTTCGGCTTGCAAAAAAATGAAAATACCTGTCAAATGTATCTCCAATTATGTTGCCAGATCGTTTCAGAATAAATTATATTTTCACCAAAGTTTAATTGTTGAAATACCTTTAACCACATTAAGTAATTTGAGGAATGGATGGTCCGCATATATTTTTGATATAGGTGTTGCTTATAAGAAAAATACAGAACATGTTATGGAAAACATGCAATGGAAAGTGGGTCGGGAGTTCTTGCGAAGAGTTAAATATGCTTTTGATAAAAACACCAACCTTGACTCTGATCAATTCAATGGTCTATAGTCAGCATATAGAATAATTAATCTTTCATTTGTGCGTTAATCAAAAAGAAAGAAAATAGTGCAAAATCTCTTTTTGGATTGCTTTTTTAAACTTAGGTCAGAATGATTCTTGTTATAGGCGAAATACTGTTTGATCTGTTTGTTAACAACAAAAAGTTAGGTGGAGCACCGTTTAACTTTGCCTTTCATTTGAAGAAATTGGGATTTCCAGTCCGGTTTGTTTCCCGGGTGGGAAAGGATGCGCTTGGCAGGGAAATTTTATATTTTTTAAAGCAGCATCAATTTGATTTATCCGATATTCAGATAGATCCGGATCATGATACCGGCACGGTTAAAGTGACCATGTCGCATGAAGGGCACGCGTTTACCATAACACCGGATACGGCCTGGGCCCATCTTGCCTTTGACAGGGGGCTTTCAACCCTTTTACAGCAATCGTGCGATCTTCTTTATTTTGGCAGCCTTATCCAGCACAGCAAAAAGGGAACCGCCTTGATTCAAAAGGTAATGAGCCAAAAACAATCAGGGACAACGGTTTTTTGTGATCTCAATCTACGCCCGGGGTTCTATGGTCCTGCGGTTATCAAGGCAGCTCTCAGGGCCTCGGATATCCTTAAATTGAGCCGGGAGGAGTGGCTGGAAATTTCAGATATCAGAATCAGTGAAACACTGAACAGGGAAACCATGGGCCCGTTCATGACAGCCCATGACCTTGAATTGATTATTTTAACCATGGGAAGCCTTGGCAGTCAATGGATTACCCGTGAAAAAAGCCATTCTTGCCCTCCTCTTTCACTGAAAAAGGTTGTGGATACAGTTGGTGCAGGGGATGCCTATGCTGCCATATCAGTGGCCGGATGGCTGAAAAAACTGCCCATTGACACAATCATGAACCTTGCCAGTGAATTTGCAGGGCATATTTGCGGAATCAAAGGGGCGTTGCCGGAAGATGAGCGTATTTATAATGACGTAAGACAGAGGATACAAAAAAGATGATGCCTGAAAAAGGACTATATATTCAGATGTTCAGCATTCATGGACTGGTACGGGCCGAAAACATGGAACTGGGATATGATGCAGACACAGGAGGTCAGATCAAATATGTAATGGAGTTGTGTAAGACCCTGTCTGCCAATAATCAGATCCGAAAAATAGATTTGTTCACACGGCTGATCAAGGATAAATCCTATTCTGATGATTATGGACAGCCCATAGAACAGGTGAATGAAAAATTCCGTATCGTGCGGATTCAGTGTGGGGGTAAAAAGTATATTCGCAAAGAATTGCTCTGGCCCCATTTGGATGAATTTGTGGATAAAACCATTATTTTTATCCGGCAGGAAAAAGACATTCCAGATATTGTTCACGG